>NZ_BAAFZH010000060.1:0-72182 GCF_054684315.1 Scytonema sp. NUACC21
CGCGATAGCGTTCGCGGAGCGTGCGCTTTGCGCTTAGCGTGCGTGCCAGCGCATAGGGCGCAAAGGACACAAAGAAACAATAGAAGGAATTTGGTGCAACCTCACAAAGAATTGGTATGGCGAAACTTCGCTCAAAATGTAGATGCATACACTCTCATTGCAACTACGAACTTTTTTTATTCCCCCTTTATAAGTGGGGATAAAGGGGGGTAAATTCAACTTGTGTGTAAACAGTAGCCTGATTCATGGGAAGGTGCTGCAGGAAATGCCGTTCTTCATTTCTATACATCTTCATATGCAAACGGTATTCAATCGAGAAATATTGCAACAGATGATTAAGATTCAAAAAATAGCATCAATCTTGACTGTCTGTTAACCAAAGTATAGTTATTTTAAATCTGGCAGTAGTGTCTTTTGGTAACTGTTTTTCTATATAAAACTAAAAATGACACTTGATACATCAAAACCTGTAGATTCCCCAAAATTATTACAAAATAAACAGGGCAAAAAAAAGAGCGTTACTGATTGGCTGTCTTGGCTACTCATCCCTTTTTTTATAAGTGGAATGAGCTATATTGTTTATCACCAAGTAATAATTGTTCCCCGGCAAGAAGCATTAAGGAGGATTTTAACTGTTCCTGTAGAGAGGCAAAGCCTACCGATAACAGTTTCAGCAAACGGAACCATTAAACCCGAAAGGTCGATTAACATTAGCCCGAAAAATGCAGGTGTGCTAAAAACACTACTTGTGAAAGAGGGAGATGCTGTCAAAAAAGGGCAGGCAATTGCTTACATGGATAACTCTAACCTTCAAGGGCAACTCATGCAAGCCAGAGGGCAGCTTGGACAAACGGAGGCTAATTTGCGAAAATTGATTGCAGGTAATCGCCCTGAAGAAATTGCCCAAGCAAAAGCACAATTGGATGAAGCATTAGCGAACCTGCAAAAGGTTATTGTCGGGAATCGCCCTCAAGATATTGCTCAAGCGGAGGCACGTTTAAAAAGCACTCAAGCTATTTTGAGGAAAGTAGAAGATGATTTTCGCCGCAATCAAGAGCTGTACAATGCAGGTGCTATTTCCCTTCAGACTTTAAATCAAAAACGCGCAGATCGAGACAGCACTCGATCGCAAGTGACGGAAGCACAGGAAGCACTAGCACTGCAAAAAGCCGGGTCGCGTCAAGAAGATATTGAACAAGCACGGGCTGTGGCTAGGCAAAGAAAGCATGCTTTGACACTCTTAGAAGCAGGAACGCGTAAAGAAGATATTGATGCAGCACGTGCTCAAGTGATTTCTGCTCGTGGTGCGTTACAAAATATTCAAACACAAATCAATGACACCACGATTCGAGCGCCTTTTGATGGAATTGTGACGAAGAAGTTTGCTGACCCCGGATCTGTTGTGACTCCCACCACTTCAGCTAGTTCTGTTTCTTCAGCACTGTCTTCTTCTATCTTATCCCTAGCTTCTACAAATCAAGTTGTCACAAATGTTGCTGAAACAAATATTGCTAAGATACGCCTCGGTCAAAAAGTCACAATTAAGGCAGATGCTTATCCCGGCAAAACCTTTGAAGGTCGAGTCAGTCAAATTGCTGCCCAAGCCACAGTAGAGCAGAATGTTACCAGTTTTGAAGTCAAAGTTACAATTCTCTCTGACTCGGAAAAGCTGCTGCGGTCTGGGATGAGTGTGGAAGCTGAGTTTCAAGTCGAGCAATTGAAAGATGCCATAGTCGTACCAACAGCAGCAGTTGTGCGCCGAGACAATTTTACGGGTGTGTTAGTGGCAGGAATTGATAATACACCCGTGTTTACACCTGTTGAGATTGGCGTCACAGTGGATAACTTGACGGAAATCCGGTCTGGTTTAGCAGGCAATGAAAAGGTTTTGCTTGGCATTCCTCAAGGGTTCCAACTGAAGGATAAAGGGTAAAGGATAAAGGATAAAAGTTGTGTTTATTGTTCTTTTCCTGAAGTTTTTTGATAGCTGAATATTTTTCATACTTGATACTTCTAATACTTTATCTTTTCGATGACAATATGGGTCACAAATTTTCTCAGTCCGGAAGTTACCGTAAAGTGGGAATTCTGGAAATCTTTTCAATGGCAGCAGAGGCATTGTGGAGTAATAAATTACGCACGGCATTGACTATGTTAGGTGTGATTATTGGGATTGCCTCAGTGATTTCTATTACTTCCGTTGGTCAAGGGGTGCAAAAGGGTGTTGAAAATGAGATACAGGCTTTGGGTACGAATGTTCTGCAAGTCTTTGCAGGTGCTGCTAGAAACGGAAATATCAGCCAAGGACAGGGGTCTGCAAGCACATTGACTTGGGAAGATGCTATTGCGATCGCAAAGCAAGCACCTTCTGCGGAGGTTGTTTCTGCCTACTTGCAATGGACAGCCCAGGTTGTTTATCAAGGACAGAATACTTCCACAACAGTATACGGTACGGATTTGAATTACCCAGAACTGAGAAATACTTATCCCCAACAAGGAAGATATTTTAATCAGGAAGAACTGGATACGGCTAAGCAGGTTGTTGTTTTGGGTCCAACGGTTCAAAAAACCCTATTTGGAGAAGGTGTTAAGGTTGTAGGCGAAAAAATCAGGATTCAAGGAGATCCTTATAAAGTGATTGGGGTGATGGAAGCTAAGGGAGCTTTGGGTCCAATGGATCGAGATGACCAAGTTTATATTCCCCTGAGCAGTATGTCAGCAAGATTGGTTGGGAGAAATGCGTTATCAAGTGTTTCGGTTGATGGAATTTTGATTAAAGCTGGCGATGGAGAGCAATTAGATGCGGCTGAGTTTCAAGCGACCAATCTTTTGCGCCTGCGTCACAACATTCATCCACCTCAAGCTGATGATTTTAAAATTACCAGCCAAGCCGATATTATCAATACTTTTAGCAGTATCGTAGGTTTGTGTACTGTTATGGTAGTTGCGATCGCCAGCATATCATTATTAGTTGGCGGAATTGGTATTGCTAATATCATGCTGGTTTCCGTTGTCGAGCGAACGCGGGAAATAGGCATTCGCAAAGCAGTAGGAGCGACTTATTCGGTTATTCTGAACCAATTTTTAACAGAAGCGATCGTGATTTCCACAATGGGTGGTTGTATTGGTACCGCAACAGGTGTCAGCATTGCAGCACTAGCAGCAGCTGTGTTCAAGTTACCATTTATTGTTGCCCCTTGGTCAGTTCTTTTTGGTTTCGGGCTTTCCTTTGTAGTTGGATTATTGGCTGGAGTCATTCCAGCACGCGATGCAGCTAAATTAGATCCCATCGCCGCATTAAGAAGTGATTGAGAAGATGTAAGGTGTTACTAACAGCCAAACAAATGTAGGTAGGGCTATGCCGCACACCCTCTGATTAAGTAACAGCCAAACAAATGTAGGGCACTGCCCACCGCCCTCTGATTGAGTCACAGCCAAACAAACGTAGGTAGGGCTATGCCGCACACCCTCTAATTAAGAAGCTGCAAGATGTTACTAACAGCACTGACCTGCGGTTCCAAGCAACCTCGACAGCAACAGACAATAATATTATGATGTTAGGGTAATCTTGCAGCTTTTTTGGCAGGGCAAAGCACGGGCAAAAACCCCCCACCTCCCGCCAAATCGCCAGAACCATGACAATACAATACTTTCAGCGATTAAGGTATGAGCACCAGCCGGTTTGCCAAAGCCTGAAATGGACTTTTAAAACAGTCCCGCCAAAAATGGTCTTGGGAATGGCTCTGTAGTTAGCTTCGGTTGGCTTCCCTTTCAATTAAATGAAACCCGCTTGCGGGATTGAAACTAACGAAACGCGAGGCAGGCAAGTGGCATCTCCCGACTTTCAATTAAATGAAACCCGCTTGCGGGATTGAAACATAGTTGTTTGGATCGAGACACTCAAAGCCTGTACTTTCAATTAAATGAAACCCGCTTGCGGGATTGAAACAAGCTTGTGACTGGCTGTGGCAAAGCAAGCCAAAACTTTCAATTAAATGAAACCCGCTTGCGGGATTGAAACCATTATGTTTTCTTAAGTTTTTTCGATGGCTCCGTCTACACTTTCAATTAAATGAAACCCGCTTGCGGGATTGAAACTTGATTTAAATTGGATAGATAGTGTTACGTCGGTCATCTTTCAATTAAATGAAACCCGCTTGCGGGATTGAAACACGTAAAAGCGATCGCTCACCTGATAGCACAAGACTTTCAATTAAATGAAACCCGCTTGCGGGATTGAAACATTTGTCTCCGACGTTGAATATAAAAGATAGAGGTCACTTTCAATTAAATGAAACCCGCTTGCGGGATTGAAACACGTGCGCGGCGACCAATTGGAGATCCTCGAAGCTTTCAATTAAATGAAACCCGCTTGCGGGATTGAAACTACGCAGGATGCTTCAGGTCAGTGGAAAGTAGAAACTTTCAATTAAATGAAACCCGCTTGCGGGATTGAAACCTTTTGAAGCCATCTCAAAAGCACTTCGGGATCGCTAGACTTTCAATTAAATGAAACCCGCTTGCGGGATTGAAACCTATGCGCCACTTATCATATTCATCGTAAATTACGTTCTTTCAATTAAATGAAACCCGCTTGCGGGATTGAAACACCCGCAACTGTTGCCCATCTCGCAGTTTCGGAACTTTCAATTAAATGAAACCCGCTTGCGGGATTGAAACAGCTTGAAGGTCAACCCGGAAGCGTGGGAACTTTTCCTTTCAATTAAATGAAACCCGCTTGCGGGATTGAAACAGTACCATGTACTTTTTACCAGGGCGATCTGATTTGGCTTTCAATTAAATGAAACCCGCTTGCGGGATTGAAACTTGTTCGTATATGGACACACTAGGATTGGCGCGTTCTAGCTTTCAATTAAATGAAACCCGCTTGCGGGATTGAAACAAATACGCTTTAATTCATAATCGTTAGGACAAACGACTTTCAATTAAATGAAACCCGCTTGCGGGATTGAAACTCCCAATTAGGAGAGATGGTGTATATCTTTCCATCGACTTTCAATTAAATGAAACCCGCTTGCGGGATTGAAACATTGCAGTTACCGTTTTTCATTTCCAAACCCCAACTTTCAATTAAATGAAACCCGTTCGCGGGATTGAAACTTAATTCAAGACACTTTATCTTGGAAACCTAAAGACTTGTAAATAATTGAAACCCGTTCGCGGGATTGAAACGACACTTAAGCGCGATCGCACTAATCTTTCTACTGCGCTTTCAAATTCTTGAAACCCGCTTGCAGGATTGAAACGATCATCCTTCAGAACTCCATTGAGCTATTTTGGACCTTTCAAATTCTTGAAACCCGTTCGCGAGATTGAAATACTGTTTATTAATTTATTTAGCGCGATCGCATTGGCTACTGCTTTCAAATAATTGATACCCGTTCGTGGGATTGAAATCTTAGAACAGTTTTTTTAGCGCAATGTCTAACGTAGGTAGGACTATGCCTTAGCAATTGAACAACGGTGGGCAGTGCCCACCCTACATTATTGATTTCCTGATTTTTTCATCCTTGATACTTTATGGTGTATTGGGTTTCGTTCCTCAAACGCCACTTGCTTCAATGGGGGGAACCCCCACAACGCAGTGGCTCCCCAACCTACGCTGGATACCCATGAGGAGAGAGGTTTTAAAACCCCCATTCCCTTGTAGGGAAGGGGGGCAGGGGGGTTAGGTCGAGACAGTTTACGTGTCTTGGTTTGTTTACCTGAGGTTATTGTTTTTATATTTCTGTGGATGGAAGTATAGACGGACTTTGTGTAAGAGGTGTACTAAAAATCGATATATACTGTGCCACTTTTGTAACTGGTTATCACCGAACTCTTTCGTAAAAGTCATCCATTCAGGTGAAGGCGTATACAAGCATGAAAAAATAGTATAAAGGAAAGTTAAGCAGTATAAACCTGCTTGATGACGGATTGTTGTGGTGTATATGTATTTATCATCTCTCCTTAAGTTACCATAACTTCTAGTCTTTTATAAATTTTGTTAAGTAAAATCAAATACATTAATAGTAATATGACTACATACTTAGAAATTCCTATCATTGGTAAAAAAGTTAAACACCCCTTCCGCTGGGTTATGGGTTTAGCCACGGCTGGGGTCTTGGTTGCAGGTACAGCCACAACATACAATATTGTAGCTAATCGTACAACAAGTCAGCAGGATATTACAGCCCTCACTGTTCCGGTAGCAGCAAAGGATGTCACTTTACGGATTTCTGCTAGTGGTAAAGTCGTACCAGTCCAAAGCGTAAATATTAGCCCGAAAAACTCTGGAACTTTAGTAGAGTTGTATGTTGAACAGGGCGATCGCGTGAAGCGGGGGCAAATTATTGCCAAGATGGATAGTGCAGATATTGAAGCACGCATTCTCCAAGCTCGTGCGAATTTAGCACAATCCCAAGCGCAGTTGGATCAAGCTGTTGCAGGAAATCGCCCTCAAGAAATCGCCCAAGCAAGAGCCCGTTTGGCACAAGCAGAGGCACAACTTGCGGAAGCGAAAGCAGGTAATCGTCCCCAGGAAATTTCTCAAGCTCAAGCTCAAGTGGATGCTGCTAGAGCCAGAGCAATTTATACTACCGAACAGGTAAACCGTTACAAATACCTGGTAACTCAAGGTGCTGAAAGAAGACAGTTATTAGACCAAGCGGTGAGCGATGATAATGCGGCTAAGGCTTCTTTACGAGAGGCTGAGAAACGGTTGGCACTTTTGCAAAGCGGTACTCGTTCTGAGGAAATCGCCCGAAGGGAAGCTGCTGTTTCTGAAGCGCAAGCGTCTTTGCGGCTGTTGGAAAGTGGAAGCCGTAGTGAGGAGATAGCTCAACGCAAAGCTGCTGTTGCTGCTTCTCAAGCCCAACTTAAAGCAGAGCAAGTGAATCGGGATGAAACTATTATCCGCGCTCCTTTTTCAGGTGTTGTGACACAAAAGTATGCCAACATTGGTGCTTATGTTACTCCAACAACCTCTGCATCTTCGAGTGCATCGGCAACTTCTAGTTCTATTGTTGCTGTAGCAAGCGGTGTGGAAGTTTTAGCCAGTATTCCGGAAGCTGATATCGGCAGAATCAAACAGGGGCAGCTGGTAGAAATTGTTGCTGATGCTTATCCCGACCAAGTCTTTAAAGGTCGTGTACGCCTGATTGCCTCTTGAATCATTTGCGCTCTTTTGGCAACCAGAGTAATCGCGTCTTCTAGAGATAACACCCCTGCTAGAGTGGCTGCGACATATTCACCGATGCTGTAGCCAATCATAGCCACTGGACGAATGCCCCAGGACATCCACAATTGAGCTAAAGCATACTCAATGGCAAACAGTGCTGGCTGAGTAAGATAGGTTTGATTCAGTTTTTGTGTAGCGGGATCTGGTGGTTGGGTATCGCGACCAAGCATCTGGCGTAAATCAATACCCGATTTTTCTTTTGTTGCTTCTTGCTTTTCGGTGGTCGAATGAGAAGTAGGATAAATGACTTCTTTAAGGTCAACACTCAACAAAGGTTGGAACAAAGAACAACAGCGATCGAGGTGTTCGCGAAAAGTTGGCTCGATTTGATAAAGTTCAAGAGCCATGTTAATGTGTTGAGTCCCTAAACCAGTAAACATAAAGGCTACGGGGCGCTCATTCGTCTCCTTAGTGGTAGTCAGAACTCGTTTGGGGTTTTGGAGAGCAATTATGGCATCTTGAACGTCTTGACAAATAACCGTGCGCCGATGGCTAAAAGGGTGACGACCAATTTGCAGCGTATAAGCTGTATCCGCAAGGTTAAGTTCAGGGTGCTGTTGGAGGTAATTAACCAAATTTGCAGTTGCAGTTTCTAAGGCTGAATCAGTTTTGGCAGATAGCATCAATAACTGCCAAGGGCGGGATTTTCCAGAGAGTTCAACCGTTGGAGATTCTTCAAGGACGACATGAGCATTAGTCCCTCCAATACCAAAAGAACTAACCCCAGCGCGACGTGGTGTTTCATTTGTTTGCCATGCAGACAGTTCGGTATTAACGTAAAAGGGGCTGTTGACAAAATCTATCTCGGGATTCGGTTCTTCAAAGTACAAGCTGGGTGGAATTTGTTGATGCTTTAGAGCCAAGGCTGTTTTAATCAAGCCCGTTACGCCAGCAGCTGTATTTAGATGGCTGACATTGGTTTTGACCGAACCGATCGCACAAAAACCCTTCTTATTGGTTCTGGGGCGAAACACTTTTTCCAGTGCCCGAATTTCAATCGGATCGCCAAGGGCTGTACCCGTTCCATGAGTCTCGATATAGGTGATTGTTTCCGGATCGAATCCTGCGATCGCTTGTGCTTCTGCGATCGCCTCTGCTTGACCTGTAACACTCGGTGCCGTATAGCTGACTTTCACTGCACCATCGTTATTGATGGCCGAACCTTTAATCACTCCATAGATATAGTCCCCATCTGCTGCAGCATCCTCTAATCTCTTGAGAACAACAATGCCTACTCCTCTGCCAAAAGGACCGCCTTGGGCTTTAGCGTCAAAGGCACGAGTGTGAGCATCGGGAGAAGCTATGCCACCAGGTTGATATAAATAACCCTCTACTTGTGGAGTTTGGACCGCGATTCCACCAGCCAGAGCCATATCGCACTGGTAACTCAGCAATCCTCGGCAAGCAAGATGAACCGCCACAAGGGAAGTAGAACAAGCTGTACCAACGCTAACACTTGGTCCCTTTAAATTTAATTTGTAAGAAGTTCGTGTAGATATTGAATCTTTATCATTGCCAAGGGCAATTTGCATATTTAGCGATTTGAGCAATTCAGGGTGTGAAGCGAGATTGTTAAGCAAGTAAGTACTTAAGTTGCCCCCAGCATAAATACCAGTCAGGTTGTTATCTGCTCTTGGGTTATAACCAGCATTTTCCAATGCTTCCCAAGCACACTCCAAAAAAACTCGCTGCTGAGGATCGAGAATTTCAGCTTCTTTAGGAGAGTAGTTAAAGAATGAAGCGTCAAACATCTCGATGTCTTCTAGCACAAACCCTGCTTTTACATATTGAGGGTCACATAACGACATTGGGTTTACACCTTGTGCCACTAACTCTTCATCGCTGAAAAATGAAATAGACTCCACACCGTCGCATAGATTCTGCCAAAACTGAGCTACATTTTTGGCTCCGGGAAACCGACCTGCCATGCCAATGACAGCTATGCCTTTCAATCGATTATTCATACACCCTCCTTCTTTGCTTCATCAGTTGCATTTCTTCTTCCATAGCTGCTTCTTGCCTCTTGGCACGTTCCTGTGCTTGCTCAAAGGCTGGTTGTTGATTCCGTTTCTGGCTGAAATATCCTGTCAAGGTACTTATAGTGGGATATTCAAATAAGTCACCTGTTGAGATATCACAGTTTAAAGCTACTTGCAGTTTGCTGCGGACTTGCACCAATAGGAGTGAATCACCACCTAACTCAAAGAAGTTGTCATGGACACCGACTTGTTCTCTTCCAAGAAGCTCTTGCCAGATAATAGAGATTTTTTGCTCGATTTCATTTCTGGGGGCAACATAAGCATTACTCAGTTGCGGTCTTGGATATGTTGGTTTGGAGAAATTGTCCTTTTGTATGGTTTCTTGTATGGCTTCCAAAGAATTTGGCGAGCTATAGGTTTGATCCAGTTTGACCGGAACCAAATCATGAGTCGATACCAGAACCTGGGAAAATGTAGTCCCCAGAATGCGGCTAAACGCTTCTACTCCCTCTTTTGGTACTAACCCTTGCAGCAGTAGCTGTCTTTGATATGCATTGGCAGGTGTAGTAGTTTTTCCACTGAGTCCACCGGAAACAAAAGCTCGCGAGTCAGGAAAAGCTGTTGTGATTCTTTGTTGGTCACCCGCTCCTTCTGTAACGATCTGAGTACTTAGAAAATCTTGATTTTGTACAGATACAATAATCTTACCGATATGCTTGGCTCTGGCCATATATTCAAAGGCGCGAACCACTGAATTCATGGGAAAGATTTGATGAGGCAGGGAATTAAAATCTCCGTCGTGGAAATGTTGCACCACTTCGCGCCACAAATCACTAAAGTTAGGAAGTTGCCGATCTACGTTGATAGCAAAGAAGGATAAGCATTTCGCAAAAACTTTTAGACCTAGCTGGCTGTTGTTGAGGATATCACGTTTACCAATTTCGAGAAAGCGCCCGTAGGGTGCTAGAGTCTCTAGGCTTTTGGTCATGAATTCGCCTGCAAGTGAATTCAAAACCACATCCATACCCCTGCCATGAGTGCGTTGCATGACTTCATTGGCAAAACCCAAAGATCTAGAATCAAAGACATGCTCAATGCCCATTGAATGTAAAAACGCCCTTTTTTCTGGGTTGCCTGCTGTGGCAAAGATTTCTGCTCCTACCCACTGGGCAATTTGCACCGCAGCTAAGCCAACTCCACCAGCAGCAGCATGGATGAGAACGCGATCGCCCTGAGTGAGCCTGCCCAATTTTATCAAAGAGTAGTAAGCTGTCGTAAAGGCTACCGGAATTGTTGCTGCCTCAGACAAACTCAGATGTTTGGGTTTAGGTGCAACTGACAAAGCAGAAGTCGTGAGAAATCGGCTAAAGCAGCCGTCGCCTAAGGCAATGACTTCATCTCCGATTTCAAATCCCTCAACACCTTCTCCCAACGCAACTATCTTTCCAGCACACTCCAAGCCGAACTTGAGATCGACATCAGATGGTACAGGAAGCATACCTAGAGCGAGGAGTACTTCCTTGAAGTTGAGACCAGTTGCACTAACCTCTATTTCTACCTCACCTGGATTTGGTTGCTGGCGTAGTCCCCTTTGAAATGTCATAGTCTCTAATATGCCAGGAGAAGAAATCTGCAAACACAAGTTTTGGCTTTCAGGAACGGAAGATTTTTGTTGAGTGGGGCTTGCATCGCTCTCTACCTTCCTCAGAGTATACTCTTCTATCTCGACCAACCCTCTCCCTTGGTCGTCCATAATGGTGATGTTAAATTTCAGAGTATTGTTTTGGGTTTGGTGATTTTCGGTGTATCTGATGTAACTGTATACTTTGGCAGGTAGAGACTCTCTGAACTTCAGTCTTTTATAAGAAAACGGTAAGTAAGCGCCTTCTTCCTTCAAGCTCAAAAAGCCAATGGCATTATCTAATAAGGCAGGATGCAATTTATATGAATTGAGGTCGGTGGCAAATTCTGAGGACAGTTCCAAAATAGCAAACCCTTGATTTGTGCCAAACTCTACCTCCTTGAAGTTATTCCATCTGGAACCGAATTCAATGTGTTTAACTTCAGGTTTACCGTCATCTTCCCTAAGGACAATTTTTTCGTTACACCTAGCAGCAATTTCTTCGATTTTATAATTTTCAAGCGATTCTGCTTCTATACAAGCTATTTCACCAAGAGCGTGTTCCTGCCATTTATCTTCCCTAGAGTTCGATTGGCTGATGATTGAGAATTCAAATTTATCGCCCTGCTTTTTCAAAAGTGTACGAACTTCTTTTTCCTCATCTGCTTCTATAACTAAAGGAGTGATAAAATATGCTTCACGGATTTCTATTGTACAGTTCTGAGCGTGGTTTTCAACAGCGGCTCTAGCCATTTCCAAGTAGGCTGTTCCTGGAAGAGTCGCCTTTCCCATCACTTTATGTTCATTGAGAACCCAATGTTTAATGACACTAAACTTAGAAATATATATTTCTTGCTCTGTTCCCTCTACTATGCATTGCTCAAATAAGGGATGGTTCACTGCTTGAAATTGAGGTTTGGGAATATCCTGGGTTTGGGCAAATTGCTTAATTGCTTCTGCTGCCATACCCACTTCTTGCCAAGCAGACCAGTTGATAGATACGGTGAATATACCATCTCGATTGGTCTTATAGTGAGCAAAAATGTCGAGAAAAGCGTTGGCACTAGCATAATCTACCTGCCCAAATTCGCCTCGTATCGCAGTCATTGAAGAACACAGGACAAAGAAATCTAGCTGAGTGCCTTGGAAAATACTATCAAGAACCAGTGTCCCTTTGACCTTAGGTGCTAAAATACTTGCTGTCATTTCCGGCGTTTTTCGCTGAATCACGCCACCTGCGGGAACTCCAGCAGCGTGGATCGCACCGTTGAAGTTGCCAAAGTGTTCCTGCGCCTTTTGAATCGCCCAAAGCATTTGTTCATGGTTGGTGACATCAGCGCTGACTACCAAAACTTCTGCACCTACTTGTTCAAGTTCTTGCACTTTGAGAATCTTGCGGCTGGTGCTGTCTTGCTCGTCGTGATGAGTCAGCCACTCACTCCACTTGTCTCGTTCTGGAAACTCCGAACGTCCTACAAGTAGCAGTTTTGCTTGTACTGTCTTTGCCAAATGTTCTGCTAGTGTAAGTCCAATTCCTCCTAGTCCACCTGTGATTAAATAGACTCCTTTTTCCCTTAATCTTAGTGTTTTTGCGGTATCTTTATCCAAACGGATAGGTTCAAAGTGTTGTACCCAGCGATGATTTCCCCGATAGGCGATCGCCCTTGGTGGGGCTGAGTCCTGCGGACACGCTACGCGAACGCCCATCGCTGAATCAGAGGATAAAGCTTCTAACTCGTTGAGCAACTGGTCTATAAGTTTCTCGCCTTGCCAACTTTTTGCTGACGGGGAAATCACAATATCAATACTACGACAACTGATGCCAGGATATTCTTGTGGAATGACTTTAACAGGACCAATGACGGTTGCCTTTTCTGGACACAGCACCTCTTCACCTGTTACTTCCTGCATATTGTTGGAGATGACTGCTATATGCAGTTGCTTGGTAAGGTCTTGTTTTCCAAGTGCCTGAGCGAGAAATAGCAGACTGTAGAATCCTAAATCTTCAGCTTTGTCAACTGCTGCTAGATTTAATTCTGCATTATCAACAGGCGTGACATTCCATAAATGCACAATCGTGTTTGGGAACTTGTTTTGTGCTAGAAGTTCCTTGAGCAAAGCATCGTAGTCATCCCTTTGTTGAGGATTTAAGGTGTACTTGCTATCGCTCAGTTTTCTCAACTTCGATCCTACACTAACAGCGATCGCATCCCGACCTTCCAGTGCAAGTCGCTTCACTAATTCTTCGCCCAAGCCGCACTCATCGGTAAACACAAGAGTACAAGACAAAGCCGATTTTTGGCTCTTGTGCTTTTCGGGTAGTGGAGAGCGTTTCCATGATGGTACGTAAAACCAATTGCCAATGTCTGACTTTTTACCAGGTAGAGAAGAGGACAATGGCTCTACACTCGTCTTGACGGTTACGGCTGGTTTTTGGGCATGAATCCAATAACGCTGGCGCTCAAAGGGATATGTTGGTAAGGGGAGACGATGACGGCGCTCATTGGCATAAAATCCTAACCAATCTACCTGTACTCCATACAACCAGAGTTTGCCTAGTGTGTTCAGTAAAAACGCCACATCTGACTGTTTTTCCCGAGGATGCCGTAATGAACAGAGTGCTGGGGAATCTGAATGCTTTTGAGCAAAAGTACACAAACTGCGTCCCGGTCCGACTTCCAGTAGAATGCGATCTGGCTCTTGCAATAATGTAGAAATGCCAGTAGCCAACTGCACGGGTTGCCGTAAATGTCTCGCCCAGTAATTCGGATCTGTGGCTTGTTCTGCTGTTATCCAGGTTCCTGTAACGTTGGAGATAAAGGGAATTTGTGGAGGATTTAGCTTGACTTTTTTAACTTCCTTAATGAATGGCTCAATGATGGGTTCCATCATTTGCGAATGAAAGGCGTGGGAGGTATGCAGACGGCGACACTCTACACCTAATGCTGTGAGTTGCCCATGAACTGTGTCTATAGCTTCATGAGTTCCTGAAACTACGCACAAAGAAGGAGCATTGCTAGCGGCTAAAGATAAATTTTCATTTAGTAAAGTTTTAATCTCTGCTTCTGTTTGTGAAACTGAAAGCATGGCACCTGCTGGAAGTTGTTGCATCAGTCGCCCACGGATAACAACCAGAGTCAAAGCATCTTCAAGTGACATGACACCAGCAAGGCAAGCTGCGACATATTCGCCAATGCTATGACCAATCATTGCCTGGGGAGAAATCCCCCATGACATCCATAATTTAGCGAGAGCATACTCTATTACAAATAATGTAGGCTGAGTGATGGCAGTTTGTTGTAGTTTTTTTGCTGCGGCTTCTGACTCAGCCTCGTTGGCATAAATCAGTGAACGCAAATCCAGCCCCAAATGAGGTTGGAGCAATTGACAGCACAAATCCACCTGCTCCCTAAAGATTGGCTCACTTTGATAAAGTTCTTTCCCCATATCCACAGACTGAGCGCCCTGTCCGGGGACCATGAATACGAAACCAAAAACCGTGCTTTGGCAACGGTTAAAGCATTGGAAATGGAGTTAGAACTGACTCATCCTGTAAGAATACACTGGACTGGGTGCCCTAACTCCTGCGGGCAGCCACAGGTTGCAGACATTGGTTTAATGGGAACCAAAGCTCGCAAAAATGGTAAAGCAGTGGAAGGCGTTGACATATACATGGGTGGCAAAGTTGGTAAAGAAGCCCATTTGGGGTCTTGCATTGCTAAGGGTATTCCCTGCGAAGACTTACTACCAGTCCTGCGCGAACTGATGATTGAACATTTCGGTGCTCGCTTGCGAGAAGCAGCTACAGTTTAATGTTATTTGTCCGGTGTCATTTGTCCTTTAGAACTACAACTAACGCTGGACAAATGACCGATGGCAAATGACCCTTCACAACAATATTTTTGGTTTTTTACCATGCTCAAAGGACTATTTTCGCTTCAAGGTCGCTACCGCATTCTGCATCAAACTTGGTTTGCCTTCTTTCTCACCTTTGTTTGCTGGTTTAACTTTGCTCCCTTCGCTACAACCATTGGGAAGCAACTCCATCTTGCACCAGAACAAATTAAAACCTTGGGTATTTGTAACCTTGCTTTAACTATTCCCGCACGTATTATCATCGGTATGCTTCTGGATCGTTTTGGTCCGAGGATTACCTACTCATTGCTGCTGATGTTTGCAGCCGTCCCCTGTTTGGCGACAGCGCTGTCACAAAATTTTCACCATCTCGTACTCAGTCGCCTGCTCATGGGAATTGTTGGTGCGGGGTTTGTTGTGGGTATTCGGATGGTATCGGAATGGTTTCCACCAAAGGATATTGGAATTGCCCAAGGTATTTATGGTGGTTGGGGTAACTTTGGTGCTTTTGGAGCTGAGTTTAGCTTACCCCTGATTGCGGTTGGCGCAAGCTTTATGACAGGTGGTGCTTCCAACTGGCGCTTTGCAATTGCCCTGACAGGAATTGTTGCTGCAATCTACGGCGCAATCTACTACAACAGCGTCCAAGATACACCTCCTGGTAAAGTCTATAAAAAACCCAAGAAAAATGGTGCTCTAGAAGTTACCAGTGTCAAAAGCTTCTGGGCAATGATTCTCTCTAATTTCGGTTTGATTTTTGCCTTGGGTTTGCTTGCTTGGCGTTTGGAACAAAAGAATGTTCATTTTCTCAATCAGACCCAAATGTATCTCATTTGGATTTTGTTAGGGGGCTTGTTTGCCTACCAATCCTACAAAGCTTGGTTGGTGAATAAAGAACTTCTCATTGGCAAGAAAACCTATGCTCCTTCAGAACGCTATCAATTTAGTCAAGTTGCTTTACTTGAATTAACCTATGTCACTAACTTTGGGTCGGAACTGGCTGCCGTTTCCATGCTGCCTGCATTTTTTGAAAAAACCTTTGGCTTAGAGCATGTGGTAGCTGCAATGATAGCTGCTAGTTATCCCTTCTTAAATCTCATTTCCCGTCCCAGTGGAGGGTTAATTTCTGATAAATTTGGCTCTCGCAAATGGGCAATGACAATTATTACAGTTGGTATTGCTGTAGGCTATTTCATGGCTCATTCTATTAACAGCAGTTGGCCGCTGCCATTAGCGATCGCAGCCACTATGTTTGCTGCCTATTTTGCTCAAGCTGGTTGTGGCGCTACCTATGGTATTGTTCCTCTCATTAAGAAAGAAGCTACCGGACAAATTGCAGGCAATGTAGGAGCATACGGCAATTTTGGAGGCGTAGTTTATCTGACAATTTACAGTTTAACCAACCCTGCAACACTATTTGCCACAATGGGTATGGCTGCTATGGTTTGTGCTTTCTTGTGTGCCTTCTTCCTGAAAGAACCAAAAGGCTCTTTTGCTGCTAATTACGAAAGTGAATCATCAGAAACAGTCCCTCAAAATTCTGCCCAAAAGACTACCATATTAGCGGAAGAATAGGGGATCTTCAATCTTGTATGCTCTCTGCCCACAGGCTGTCAGTTTGTGGGTGATTGTTGTTTTGACAATATTAACAAAGTGAAGTTATATCTGACAAATAAATTGGAAATATATCGGCAAAAATCATCATAATTATCAGAAAAATCAAACAAAAAAATCTGAAAAAAGTATCCTGGAGAACTTTTTTATTATTGCTAGTAGTATGTAATGAATTAGTAAGAATTAAAAGGAAAGTTACTTTAATTTAAACAGAATCGATTTAGCAAATTTTAGTAACTTAAATTTTCGGGTTTCTTAGTTAGCAGTTCAAAGATTTTAATAATGACAATCAAATATCAAGAACTGCATGAGAACAAGCGCAACTTTTCAGAATAGTGAGTTAGTGGTTAATTTCCCACTAACTACTAACCAATAACAGTATTTAAACAATTAATAAACATGGTGCAATGACCATGACTGAATTTACCAAAACTCTTTGTCCTTACTGTGGTGTTGGCTGTGGGCTGGAAGTTTCGCCCCCAGCACAACCGGGAAAAGCAACTCATAGAGATAGTCAAGGAAATCCTATTTGGCGGGTACGGGGAGATAAAGCCCATCCATCCAGCCAAGGAATGATGTGTGTTAAAGGGGCTACAATCGCAGAATCTTTGGATAAGAATAGGCTGTACTACCCGATGGTACGAAATTCCTTGAGTGAGGAGTTCCGCCGTGTCAGTTGGGATGAGGCTTTTGACATTATCGTCAAGCGCATTCAAACAGTGCGTTTTACTCAAGGTCCTGAAGCTATATGTATGTATGGTTCCGGTCAGTTTCAAACTGAGGACTACTATATAGCCCAGAAACTGCTCAAAGGATGTCTGAGTAGCAATAATTTTGATGCTAATTCGCGCTTGTGTATGTCTAGTGCTGTGGCTGGATATATTCAAAGCTTTGGTTCGGATGGTCCCCCCTGCTGTTATGACGACCTAGAACTCACAGACTGTGCTTTTCTTATAGGCACCAATACAGCTGAATGTCACCCGATTATTTTTAATAGGCTCGCGAAATACCACAAAAAGAATCGAAAAGTCAAAATGGTTGTGGTCGATCCCCGTCGTACCCCAACAGCAGAAGCAGCAGACTTACATTTAGCCATTCGTCCTGGAACTGATATTGACTTATTGAATGGTATTGCTCACTTGTTAATGCGTTGGGGCTATATTGATGCGGGATTTATTGAGGACTGTACCAGTCATTTTCCTGCATTTGCTGAGGTGATTCGCCATTATTCTCCAGAAGTGGTGGCGAATCAATGTGGGATTAGCGTTGAAGATTTAGAAACAGCAGCACGGTATTGGGGTGAATCTCAACGGGTACTGTCTTTGTGGTCAATGGGGGTGAATCAATCCTCAGAAGGAACGGCTAAGGTCAGAACAATTATCAACCTCCATTTGATGACCGGACAAATTGGCAAGTCGGGCGCAGGACCCTTTTCGCTGACAGGTCAACCCAACGCTATGGGAGGACGGGAAGCAGGTGGTTTAGCACACTTGTTACCAGGATATCGATTGGTGAAAAACCCCCAACATAGGGCAGAAGTTGAGGAGTTTTGGGGACTCAAGCCAGGGCAAATTTCGCCAACTCCGGGTTTAACAGCTTGGGATATGATAACTGGGTTGGAAAATGGTTCTGTGGGAATATTATGGATTGCTGCAACAAATCCTGCCGTAAGTATGCCGGATTTGGAAAGAACTAAAGCAGCGCTGTTGCGATCGCCTTTTACAATTTACCAAGACGCCTATTATCCAACAGAAACTGCAGCTTATGCTCATGTTCTGTTGCCAGCTGCCCAATGGAGTGAGAAAACTGGTGTCATGACCAATTCCGAACGGAGGGTAACTTTATGTCCTGGGTTCCGTCAACCACCAGGAGAAGCTAAAGCAGATTGGGAAATTTTTGCTGAAGTTGGCCGCAGGCTTGGTTTTATCAAGGAATTTGCCTTTGCTAATTCAAAGGAAGTTTATTCGGAATTTGTGAAACTGACTCGCCATCGCCCCTGTGATATGTCAGGTATCAGTCACGAAAGGCTTCAGGCTTTTGGCCCAGTTCAATGGCCATGGCCGGAAGGGGCTATGGGGACAGGGAGACAGGGAGATAAGGAAGGAATTGCCGCTTCTTCAGCAAAGCGTCTGTACACTGACTTTCGCTTCCACACCCCAGATGGACGTGCTCGGTTTGCAGCTTATCACTCACGAGGATTGGCGGAACCTCCAGATCCCAATTATCCTTTTGTGTTAACAACGGGTCGGCTTTACGGACATTGGCACACCCAAACACGTACAGGTCGAATTGAAAAAACTCGCCAGATGCATCCCGAACCGTTTGTTGAAATTCATCCCCGTGATGCTGCGACTCTCGGTGTGGAAGATAATCAATTTGTAGAAGTGCGATCGCGTCGGGGAAAAGCCAAGTTCCCAGTCAAAGTGACTCGGGCGATCGCACCGGGTACATTGTTTGTCCCCATGCATTGGGGAGCATTGTGGGCAGACAATGCTGAAGCCAATGCCCTCACCCACCCAGAATCCTGCCCTGACTCCTTACAACCAGAGTTAAAAGCTTGTGCAGTGCAGATTGTTCCAGTGCTTGTAAACTTTGCGGTTCAAGGGACTACATTTGGTGGGGCTTTAAACCCTCAAATGGTGCGTACTACTGATTGATACTCCTATTCCCCTCTAATATTACCAATTGTTGTAGGTGAGCATATAGTAGTTGTAGGGTGGGCATTGCCCACCAATAGCTAACGTGTGGTACAGCCCTACCTACTACTGTGCTGATGGCTAGCGGTGCTCTTGCCATCAGCCATTTCTATAGGTAGCATTACTTATTGGTTATCAATATCTCAATCAAAGTAACAAGACAGAACGTAGAATCATAGAGTAAGTTATGGCACTTCCCTAGCTTTAGCTCTAGAAAGGAAAAACACTATCATGCAATATAAGTAAATTGGCAATCTATACTTGTGAGTTTTCTAGCTCGATAAATCTATGAATTTTTTCTTTTTGCATTTTACTTTTTGCATTTTACTTGTTACTAAGATATGGTTGCTGCGTATGAAAAGATCTATCAAGCAAATTAAAGAATCTTTTAGAGATGAAAACTTCATGCATGCCATTGAACATGTAGAAGTCATAGTTTCTAAAGTTTTATCCCTTTTAATGGTATTAGTTATTTTTGTAGCAATTGGTGATTTAGCAGTATTCCTTCTTAAGGAACTCTTTGACACACCTTATGGCAAATTTAATACAACATTGTTTAAGATTTTTGGTTTATTCTTGAATATTCTCATTGCTTTAGAAATCTTAGAGAACATTACCGGTTACCTGCGAAAACACGTTTTTCAAGTTGAATTAGTTATTGTCACTTCTTTAATTGCTGTAGCCAGAAAGATTATTATTCTCGATTTGGAAAAAGTTACGGGTATTGATATTATAGGTTTAGGAGTGGCTGTTCTTGCTTTATCCATCAGTTATTGGATCATTCGTACTAGTACTAGGCAGAAAAGTTAAAGAGCGAGTTAACGGACACAAATTTTTTAACCACAGAAAAAACCAGGATTGTATACGTTTTAAGTAATTGACCTCTTCTCCAGCTAAAAGCCTCACTCTGCTAACGTTGTCAAAAAATTAAAGGTTATAGTTATTTTTACATTCCAAAACACATAGGTGATACGGGATAGGATCAATTAATATTGACTTAATAAGCTGTCCCGTTTACAAATTATATATTGTGAACCAAATGACTGTCGTTATTTCATTGTCCTAGTTTCTTTATATGGAAAATGGTCAATGACTAATAACTGATGACGATTTTTATGACGCACTGTACAAGTCCTGTGCGTAACAGCTTATTAACACATAAGTAAAAACAGGGGATACCGGATATGGCTGCTAAAAAAATTCTGATGCTTGTGGGAGACTATGTAGAAGACTATGAAGTTATGGTTCCCTTCCAAGCATTGCAAATGGTAGGACACGCGGTTCATGCAGTTTGCCCTGACAAAAAAGCTGGTGAAAAAGTCAGAACCGCAGTTCACGATTTTGAAGGAGACCAAACTTATAGTGAAAAACCAGGTCACAATTTTACCTTAAATGCCAATTTTACGGAAGTCAAAGCTGAAAACTATGATGCCTTGGTGATTCCTGGAGGACGCGCACCAGAGTATATCCGCCTGAATCCAACAGTCCTGGAGATTACCCGCGACTTTGCTAAAGCAAATAAGCCAATTGCTGCCATTTGCCACGGGTTACAATTATTAGCAGCTGCTGATGTTCTGCAAGGGAAAAATTGTACTGCTTACCCTGCTTGCAGCCCAGATGTACATCGTGCTGGTGGTACTTTTGTAGATGTCCCTGCTGATGAGGTGGTTGTTGATGGTAATTTAGTGACTGCGCCAGCTTGGCCTGCCCACCCTCGTTGGTTAGCAGCATTTCTCAAGGTTCTCGGCACTAAAATTGAGCATCTCGAACTGGCATCTGTAGATTAAGTTTTGCGATTTTATCCTTAATTAAGGCAAGTTTTCAGAATATTGGTACCATACCGCTTGCGATTTATCCACGAAGTAGGTCAAATTGTATTTAGCAATTTTGTCATTAGGTGGTTATGGTTCCGTTTGATTGCCGAATTATTTTAGATAATAGATTAAAACACCCTGTAACTCGATGACAGGCAAAAACGCAAGACAGAAAGCAATTCTGCGGCAAGTGTCTGGTAAAGCAGCAACTTTTGTGTCAGAAGTTCAACACTCGCTGCTTCCCAGTCAAGAAGTCGTAGTTGGACGTGACCCCAGTTGCCAAGTTGTTCTAGATGCCATGAGGTATCGCATGGTGTCTCGTCGCCATGCGGTTGTTCGTCCTCTCTCCTCATCTCCAGACGCAGCATGTACCTGGGTAATATGTGATTTGAATAGTGCTAATGGCACTTATCTAAACGGACAACGGTTGCAGGGTTGTCAGCAATTGATGCCAGGAGACCGCATCAATCTAGGTCTAGATGGACCAGAATTTATATTTGAGTACGAGATTAATTATCAGAATACACTCATTTCCTCAGCTGGTGCAGGACCCTTGCCCCCAGCAAATCAGTATCAAACACCGACAGCTCATTTCAACCCCGGTCCCGCACCAAGCCAAGATTATCTCAGTTTCACTCAACTGTTTCCCATTATTTCTACTGGTAAAGATTTAACTCGTAGGGTAAGGAGCGCGGATGGGTCGGGTGCTAAAATTCTCCTCAAGCCTTGTGGTACAAGGAATTCAGCCATTTTTCTAGAGTGTTCTTTTTCCACACCTACCCATCCGCGAATTAGGGGAAGAAAATCGTGTCTTTGCGTCAAAGCATACCGAATCAGAAGATAAACGGGTTAAAAACGTTATTAAGTACTTTGTCTCAGCCCGCTCAAACAGGAAACAGTCTACCGATACTACAGCCTATACATATATATCTATTATAACTTCATTTAAAGTTTGGCATCTCTTAGTTGCAAATAGATTTATACACGAAGAACAAAAATGGAACTTGTCAGTAATAGGCAGTACCAGCTTGTGAAGAATATGTAAGTTTTAGAGTCTGCTTGAGGTGAGCGCAAGAGAAATAATCGCACAGCGATCGCACAGCTAAAGATAAATAACAACAGCGGCACGTTGTTGTCACCAAGAGCTGCTGGGTCATACCATTTTTGGCAAGAACGTTGTCACGTTGGCTCAATCGGTAACATCACTCACAAGTCAGTAGTTTACTGTATGTAGAATTTGTGATTGACAAATCCGATATATCGCGATATTTATTTAATAAATAACGATATATCGTGATACGTCAAAAACACAAGGATCTAAATATGTTCAAACAATTTCATCCACGTTTTCCCTTGCCAGCATGGGCAGGAGAAGAATCTGGCAATCAATTTTTCATGAGTAGGCGACACGGACGTAGAGCTTCCTCAATCGCCGACATATCAACCGAGATTCCTGGCAATCAATTTTTCATGGCTGGGCGACATGGAGGCAGAGGTTCGTCTGGTGGTGGTTGGGGAGATGGACCTCGCACCCGTCGTGGTGACATGAAATTCATTTTGCTTGGGCTTTTATCCGAGCGTCCCCAGCACGGTTATGAATTGATTAAAGAACTCGAAACCCGTCGAGGAGGCTTTCACCGCCTTAGCCCAGGTTCTGTCTATCCAACACTCCAGATGTTGGAAGAAGGTGGATATCTGACCAGTGAGCAAGTTGATGGAAAGCGTGTTTACACGATTACAGACAGTGGTAGACAATTCTTGAGCGATCGCAAAGAGCAGGCTGATTCAGGAAACAGTCATGACAGTTTTATGGAAAGCAAGCCTTCTGAATTGATTGAGTTGCGGCGCACCTTAACGGAGTTGAATGATGCTGTCACACACATTGCACGCAGTGGCAATTTGGAGCAAGCTTTGCGAGTACGCGATCTGCTTGTTCAGGTAAAGCGTGAGATTTACAAGTTTCTTGCAGAACAGTAAGACAGGGGTGGGCAATGAATCTTTAGTTGACGAATCCACCCATGTATATGAAGACTTCGCTAATCTCATGTCCTAGTAAACACTTACAAAAAATACCTCATCCTAGCCCAGACTTATAAAGGGGAGGGAATTGGATCTGCAGCCTTCCCCCCCTTTACGAACAAACCGATCGCTTACTAGACTCAGGAGGGAACTGGATCTGCAGCCTTCCTTCTTTATAAGGGGAATTAGGGGGGGTAAATTTAACTTGTACACCACTAAGCTAACCCCCAACCAAGGGTAGCAGCTAAATCAGGGTGTTGTAAGTAATTCAACTAATATAATATCAAATCTAAAGACAATGAGCAAAGTTAGCAATAAGTTACTCTTAGCACCTCCTCCCTAGGGGGATTAAAATATTGGTCAGTTTTGAAAAATATGCAAATGAGGGAAAAATGGTACAAGTGTATGATTCAATAGCCGAACAGTTTAAGAAGTTTTACTCTTTGCCGTTTGCCCTACATATTACGATGTATACATACTTAAATCGAATTGGAGATGTTACCGGAAAATCAATTCTTGATTTGGCTTGCGGAGAAGGAATTTACACAAGATTGCTCAAACAAAATGGCGCTGCACGTATAGTGGGTGTGGATATTTCTTCAGAAATGATCAAACTGGCAACAGAGGAAGAAGAGAAAGAACCGCATGGAATTGAGTATATCATCGCTGATGCCACGGAAATAGGCTTTATTGACAGCTTTGACCTCGTGGTTGCTTCCTTTTTTCTGAATTACGCCTCAACGAAGCATCAACTATTGAAAATGTGTCAAACCATATCAGATAATCTGAAACCAGGTGGTCGGTTTATCAGTCTCAACAATAATTTAGACTTACTCCCAGAGTTTTATCATAAATGTGAAAAATATGGTCTTGCTAAGAGCTGTCCTGGGTCGCTGCAGGAAGGTACTCCCCTAACCTTAACGTTGACAGTTGGTGGTAATGGTGAGAAAGTCAGCTTTGACAACTACTACCTGAGCAAAGCAACTTATGAATGGGCTTTGAGAAGCGTTGGTTTTCAGGATATTCACTGGCACAATCCAAGCGTCTCTCCCGAAGGCGTGCAGCAATTTAGCCAAGAGTTTTGGCAGGATGCCCTAGACTATCCTTTCATGGTGGGCATTACTTGCCAAAAATAGCTGCTAATATAGCCAAACAAACTCGTCAAGTGATTATTTTAACTAAACGCCGTTACGCGATCGCAGTCGTCGATGATATAATAGTTCAGCTTTCATAACTGAACACACAGCAATATCCTGTGGCAATAGTGATTGTCATCGGCTGTTAAATATTTCTGACTGGAAACAATAACTATTTATCCTGAAAATCAGGGAGAATTTTATGAACATTCAACTAGACGGTTTAGTTTGCCTTTGACCGCAGCTTACGTAACACTGCTCCTAAATGGATTTTGTCGAAATAAGTGCATAAGTTAATTTCACTTACACCTACTTAAGAAAGCAGTTATGAGAACTTATGTTCTCTAGAGGAGAGCCAAAAAATACTTAACCACCTTATTAAAAGGAATCACCAATTATGCCGACAAACCAACCACTAAAGCTGGATATTTATTTTTATGGTTCTTCCTAAGTTGAGGTGATTTATGTCTTATGACAATTCTCACACAATCACAATTTTGCCAATAGGTAAGTTCTAGCAGATTCTTTCGTGGGAAACTCATCAAGTACTTTTGCAACGCACAACAAAATAGCTCAATTTTTGCTCAAAATATAAGGTTTCGTTATGCGTCAACCCCCAAGCTCTGTCAGTGTTACTACCGCACCCATGTGTGATTGCGAATCCGATCCTATTGCCTGCCTTGAACAAATGTTTGTTGAGATGGTACAGATGGGACGAATTCAGCAAGGTCAATGTCCAGCCCGTCGCCCTGTTTTTCTGCGTTTGCATGGCGTTGCCCACGGACGCTTAGAAATTGTTCCCGATTTACCAGAAAACTTGAGGGTTGGTCTGTTTAGCAAAACTACATCTTATCCAGTGTGGGTGCGTTATGCAAGCGATTTACCAGATGGTAGACCTGACCTGAAAAGCACAGTGGGTATTGGTATTAAAGTTTTTGGCGTTCCAGGAGAAAAAATTCTCCCTCCCGACGAACATTCTCCCACCATTGACCTGCTATTGCAAAATATAGATGTCTTTTTTGTAGATAATGCATATGAAATGTGTGCATTTACAAAGGCTTCTTTAACGAGTCAAGAAGCAGCGGATGAATGGTTGAATACACACCCCAAAACAAAAGAAATTCTCGATGAAATGGAAAAGATCGTGCCTTCTGTCCTAGAAACCGATCTATGGAGCGCTATGCCCTTTCATTTTGGAGAAAATCATTTTTGTAAGTATAAATTAGAGCCAGAAATAGTTCCACCAGGACCTGAGCCTGATTACGAAGATCCCAATTATCTACATACCGATCTGGTGCAGCGACTTCATCAAGGCGAAGCACGACTGAAGTTTTTAGTCCAGTTGCAATCTGACCCCGAAACAATGCCCATCGATCGCGCTACTGTTCGCTGGAGTGAAACTGCATCGCCACCCATTCACGTCGCTACATTAATTCTTCCCTCTCAAGATATTAACGCTCGTGGTCAAGCAGCATATGGTGAAACGCTTTCGTTTAACCCGTGGCGGACTCTAGCCGCTCATAAACCTGTTGGTAGTATTGCAGAAGCTCGAAAGATAGTCTATCAAGCGTCAGCAAGACTCAGACGCAATGTAAATGGTGAACCTATCGGAGAACCACAAGAAATTCGACCCAGTACCGTTTGGCCTGATGCAAAGGACAGCTATATTGTTCGCGCCGCTATTCATCCAGGGATTGGGGTAGCACGTGTGGGAAACAGTACCGCTGAAGATGGCTACTACCTTGGACCGGAAGTGATACACCCAACTCAAGGAGATATCCGTGACGCGCAAGGAGCTATTAAACGTCAAGCTGCTCGATTCCGAATATATGGTTACAATGCTGCCGGTGAAGTTGTTGGAGAACTCAACAGCAACAATGCAGATATCGAGTGGACTGTACATCTCGCCAATCGCAAGGCTCAGTGGTACCAGTTTCAAACTGCCTTTGATATTCCCGAAGCTAAAGATCTCTCCGTTCCCCTCCGGAATCCAAAAGTAAAAGAACGAAAGACGCTAGCGATCGATCCGGGAGCGCGAACAATTAAAGGCAAAAACACATCTGGTGCAGCTTACCAGTTTGATAACGGTAAATTTATGGATGTTACAGTGCCCTTGGGTGAGTTACGAACGGACGCAGTCGGGCGTCTATTAGTCTTAGGAGGGTTTGGCAAATCTGAGTCTCCCCAAGGAACACCTATTTTCGATCCCGCTAATTCCAATAGCTTTAACAATGCTGATGGATGGTTCGATGATATTTCTGATGGTCCTGTCAGTGCTAAGGTAAATATTGCTGGGCGAGAAATTCCCATTGAGCCAAGTTGGGTGATTGTTGGCCCGCCTAACTATGCCCCTGATATTATTGGATGGCGCACACTCTACGACTTACTCGTCGATACTTATGTAGAATGCGGTTGGATAGCAATGCCCACAAAGGCTTCCTTCTCCAAAGATATTTTGCCAATTTTGTCGCGTTTGTCGAATTTAGAGTGGGTAAATAAAGGGTTTGCGGCTCTATTTGGCAAAGGCAGCCCTATGGATTTTACCGACTCTCAATTAATTGCTAAGCTAGCCCATTCACCGGAAGGTGATGACGATCTATATTATGAGTTACGGCAGATCGTATTTAATATGTTTCGTCCGGCAAATACTCAAAGTAGCGATCGCAGTCCTTTGCCGTGGATTTATGGTGACGCCTTTGGAAGCGCACCTCCCGACTCTCCCCGGAACAATCTGGCTTTATCAAAAGTGCGGATGCAGTTGATGGAGTTTTGGGTCAACGGCAATTTTGTAAATGACTGGGATAGAGAACTCAAAGCACCGACCAGCCTGAGTGAAGTACCACTCGCAGAACAACCTGCCATGTTGGATCGAGCAGCCCTAGATTTCTGTTTAGCAGATGCTTTTCATCCCGGATGTGAGGTAACATGGCCCATGCGTCACAGTACACTTTACACTGCGCCGTTTCGAGTGCGTCACAGAGATGCAAATGAACCCGAACCAGATTATGGCACAACTCTAACTCAGACAATTGCTCTGCAACCAGGAGGACCGCTCTCGTCTCAAGGACCGGGAGACTTAACACGATGGATGGCGCTTCCTTGGCAAGGGGATACAGCTTTCTGTCGATCTGGCTACGACCCAGAATACGATCCATACATTCCTACGTTTTGGCCCGCTCGCGTTCCGAACCAAGTTCTGACACAAGAGAATTATGAAATTGTTATCAATGTAGATTTACCTCGAGAACAAAGACTAGCAGCTTATTACACACGGAAAAGTTGGTTGCGTGAATTAAAGGGAACAGCGCCCGAGCAGATGCTACAAATGGTTGCTGAGTTTGGCAAGATGGGGATTATCGAACCACGCCCAGGTATAGAAAACGACCCTGATTTTCCACCAGTAATATTTGTCGAGAGTCTTACCGCCGAACGGGCTGAAGAGCTGAGAATCAAATTTGCAGCTTTGCAGTTAGAGGAGCCCTCAACCCCGCCTCCTCATATCCGACGTGCAGGTTGGGAAAGCGTTGAGCAACTTGAAGAATTTAAACAGATTAAGTTCCGTTAAGACTATGTGGGATGTGTTAGTCGCGGGTGCTGGTCCTGCAGGTGCCGTAGCTGCTTTTGTTTTGGCACAAGCAGGGCATCAGGTGCTCTTGGTTGATGAGTTCCGGGCAAATTCACACAAAGTCGGTGAATCTTTACCGGGTGCAGCTCGGCAAATATTGCAGAATTTAGGCTTGCTGGCTGCTCTAGACTCAAGTTCGCATTTACCGTGTTATGGCAACATCTGTGCTTGGGGGTCAGATCGGCTGGTCGTGAATGATTTCATCAATGACCCCCATGGGCTGGGTTGGCATTTAGATAGAGCTCAGTTTGACGAAGCACTCCGACTAGCAGCTCTTCGTGCAGGAGCGGTTTTGTGGAGAAATCGAGTTAAAGAAGTGACGCAGTGGCAGCATAGGTGGCGGATTCGCTTTCAGGATTGTGAGGTTCACTCACGTTGGTTCATTGATGCAACCGGTCGTGCTGCTAGCCTTGCACGGAGTCAAGGCGCAATACGGCAGCGTGACATTCCATTGTTTGCTACCTATCGTTGGGTTGTTCCATCCGATGATGACACTGAGACTCGGACATTCATAGAAGCCGTTCCCTATGGATGGTGGTATACTGCAAGGCTGCCGCATCACACTCGTGTAATTATTTTTCACACCGATGCTGAACGGGCAATACACATCCAACGCAAACCAGACCTGTGGGACGATTATCTCAAGGACACACAATACGTTCGTAAATGTTTGTGTGATGTAAATTATACTAATTTACCGCGTTTTATCGAAGCAGGGGGTGGTTGTTTAAATAACGTTGCAGGGTCTCAATGGATTGCAGCTGGAGATGCGGCACTGAGCTTCGATCCGATTTCTTCACAGGGTATCTTTAATGCACTATACACGGGAATGAAAGCAGGACAGGCTGTAGATGCTGCCCTTACAGGTGATGAGAGTTTGGTTGATGCATATGTGAATCGGTTAAAAGCAATCCGTGCTGCGTATCGTCGCCATCATGGTTTCATCTACCGTAGTGAAAGCCGGTGGACTGACAAGCCCTTTTGGGCATCGCGACAAGCTGTTTTCAATTGACAATCGTTCACTTAAGCACGGTGTTTACTAGACATCTGGTGAAAAACAATGTAGAGACGCGCCATGGTTTTGAGTTCTCTGCCTGTGGTATCCCACAGTTTGACGGTGTTGTCCGAACTTGCAGAAGCGATGGTCTTGCCGTCGGGGCTGAAGCTGACGCTCCAAACCGAGGCGGTATGCCCTTTGAAGATTTTGAGTTCTCTGCCTTTTGACTCATACACTGCTTGCCGTAAAGCAACAACAACTTGGTTGCGGGTATGAGCTTCCATCCACTTTGACCAAATTGTTTGTTGCAGTTTTTCTCCTGCTTTAATCGCTTCTACCAAAGCTTCTTCTTGAAGAGTCGCAGTAAAAAGTGCTTCGGAAGAGGAGGTAAGAGCGCTAATTTGGGCATTTGTCTCACCAATAGTTGACTTAACTCCAAATGTGAGAGCGACGGCTGTTAATGCTATCAACCCAACCCCTGCACTGGAAGCTATTCTTAACCGCTGTTTTAAAACCTGATTTAACTTTGCCTCTGCTAATTGGCGTTTTTGTTTTTCTCTTTCCAATTCTGCTAATAATTCTGCACCGCGTTGTTGCCGAATAAAAGATACTAAATAATCATGAACCAGTTGATAGCGATCTGCTGGAGATTGCGGTATCAAAAAGACTATCCCTGATGTCACTAAAATATTTAAAACTAACTCTAATTTATGAACTTCGGCTGCTAAAACTTTTAAAGCATCTGCCAATTCAGCATAGGTTTTTAATGGGCGAGTGTTATTCTCATCAGTCAGTAAATACAAGACTAATTGAGCAGCACTTTCGTTTTCTTGTCCGCAATCTTTGACAACTTCTTCTAAATATCTTTGAACAAGCTGTTCTTTTGGCCCTTTTTCCTGATACTGTTTCAACTGAGTAATTTTCTCTGTTTCCAGTTGTGCGCCCACGACTTGTAACTCAATGGGACGCACTTCTCCTTCTTCTGCAGCTAAATCTTGTACCAATTCATCAATGAGTTCTGGTTCTAAAGAGGAGGAACGTTGGGTTAAACTCTTAATGACCTTTCTCGCACCTTCTGGAGAAAAGTTTCCAAAATAGTAACGAATTCCTTTATTCAGGATATCATTTTTGGTAACTTCTAAATTTATGATGCGATCGCACTCTAACAAATAATGCAAATAATCTTCACGTAAAGAAAGAATCACTTTCACATAGGGAATATCTAAACTATCCAAAGAAAGTTTCAAAAACTGCCAGAACTCTTTGCGTTGAGATGGTTGAGAACAGTTAAAGAAAAACTCCTCAAATTGGTCAAAAATCAGAATAGTTAAGAAATTGCGAGTAGCATTTTGCCGTAATTGTTGCAGAACTTCATGATTTTGGATTTTTGGATTTGATTGTACCTGGTTATCTGTTGTGTTACGAAGCACTTTACTCAATTCCTGGTGCCAATCACTGTAAAATCTAACTATCACAGGCAAAGGAATTCGACTATCAATAGCAGGTATGTCCTGCAATGCTGGTACTAATCCTGCTGTCAGCAGCGAACTTTTTCCAACTCCAGAAGGACCATAAATCACGACTAATTTTTGGTCATCCCTACTGATACGCTGGATTAATTGTTTAACATCTTCCTCTCGCCCAGATGCAACAATTTCTTGAGCAATGGTTCCTTGCTGAGAAGTTGTCCCGACAGCATCACCATACAATTCAGTTGAACCAACCGTTATCAAAGCAGGATGAATCACCTGTCGCTGAGATTGCAATCGCCCCGCACCAATGAAAGCACGGAAACCATACTGTTGCTCAATGGAACGTCTTTCCTGCTTGAGTTCAAAAGCTTCAAGATACCTCCGGTGCTGGTAGTGGATTTCGCTCAATGCATTTAATATCCGTATGTAAAGCTGTGGGTTGTAATCCTGTTTACATCCTTCTTTGGCTGTTTCTAAATTGTGTAGCGCTGCTTGTGCTTCGTTTTGATGGTGTTGAGCTTGAGATATTAAGAATTGATACCAACTCTGATAATGTTGTTTAATTGCAGAATTTTCATTTGATAATTGTGCGATCGCTTCAAGTGCTGTTGCTGCATATTGCGTAGTATCCTCCCAATTAGATTTTCCCAATGCAACTTCTGCAAGGAAACCATAAGCATTTGCCAACCTAATGGGATTGGGATAGGTGAGGTGTAGTTGAATAGCAGTGTTAGCAACAGTTTCCAAATCATCCCACCTAGCCAACTGTTGCAGCACCTCGCCCCAAGGGTTGATAAATTGAGCGACTAAATCGGAACGCTTTGCTTGTTGCAATATTTCCACACACCGTTGATAGTAACTTTCTGCTTGACGACACGCTGTGTCATACTCGGCTCGATGTAACACTGCGTATCTACGCCACCATAGCCCGAGGTGGAAGAGTAAGCAGGCTTGTTGTTCTGTATAAGGAGGAGTGAGGGAGGGAGTGAGGGAGGGAGTGGAATCCTTGGAATTTTTCTGTTCTCTCTGTTCCCAGAATGCAAGGCTTTGTTCGTAAAGTTGACGCGATCGCTCCATTTGATTGTTACTATAAGCATCGCGTCCTGAGATAAATTGCTGGCTGGCTTCTAGTTCTGGTTCATAACAACCTTGAGTGTGTAATTCTTCCAATGCTGATTCAATCTCAGCTGCATCCATCCCTATCTTGAGTGCAGCATTGTCTAAAAAACTGTCTCCACCTGTTTCCAGAATTTTAGAAAATAATCCATCTGCTTTTTTTTGAAGAACTTGAATTAACTCCGTAGTAGAGATGGCAAATTTAATGGGTACACCAGCATAAGTATAAAAATCCGGTGCTAATTTTATGAACTTTTGCAGCACTAAATCGTTAATCCAGATGACTACGGGAAATGAAAAGTTTTGGGGAAAATCATCCCGTACTCGATTCATGGAAATCAACACATCGTCAATTCTTGTAACTGACTGTAACCCCATTACCATAATGGCATTGGCAACAGATGATGGAAGGGATAACCCATCTGTCGCCAATTTTGCCTGAATAATGGAATATAGATTTGTAGCTGACTTATCTAAAGTTATTTCCAGAATGTGTAATTGAGGGTTTTGGCGCAACTCTTCTAAAATGCGTTCTTGCAGATGTGCGTAGTTGCAGCGTACTAAAATGAGGGCAAAGCGACCTTGAGAACGAACGATCGCCCTGATGAGAGTAGCTAGCGATCGCTCATTTTGCACGGAAATCTCTTCTGAATTTATAGGCTCGCTCATACCTGAAATTGCTTTGCTTCTGCTAATACAGGATTAATACCAAACCAGCGTCCTTCTTTGTCCTGATATTCAAAGACAAATAAGCTTCTTAATAAAGTTTGGTAGTCATCTTCACCACTCACACTTTGCTGCTGAACGACTTGACGCAGCAATTTCCACTCATCTTTTGTAATAGATAGTACCAAGCTTTCGCGGTATTCGCGGATAGAATTTTCCAGACCTTCCCGCGACAAAGGGGGATCTTCTGACTGAAGACAGCTATAAAGTAGCCCTAGTAAATTCCGCACGTGACCTCCACTGATTTGGCAAAGCCTGTTTAACGTGTCCGGAGTATCGAAGACTTCTGCAATTAAACCCAGCCTCAGTTGGGAGTTAACTGTGGGAAAAGCTCTAGCCAATACCATCTGCTGCAACAGCGCCATACCTTCAGAGCACGGACTCCCATCGCGTAACTGCACGGGAACCATCGGTAGTATCTTGGGACCCACGCCACCACCCAAACGATTTTTCATCGTCTCATATTCATTAGAGAATACCAATGCTAGGGGTATTGTGTAAACAACATGGCACTTCAGTTTGCGTAACTCTTCGCCGCGATCGACAAACAAGTGTTCGGGTTGCGATCGCTCTCGGTTTTTCGCCCTTGGATCGACCCGATCCAAATTATCCACAATCACCACCAGCCCTTTCTTACCCTTCTCTTTTAGTTCCTGGTTAGCACGAGTGAGGAATTCTTCATTAAGAGATTCTAAAATATTATTAGTGCGAGGTTCTAGATATTGCCTCAACTGACTTCGCAAATGGGGGCTATCTTTTGTTTTAGCACTAATTTTAGCAATACCTACAGATAATTCTCCCGAAAGTTCTTTTGGAGTTTGTAAAAATTCATGAATTTCACCTAATAGTTTGGCAAAATATCCCGGTCTGAGTTTAATCCCTACTGCTTCTAAACTTTCACTCACCGACCTGGCGATCGCCAGTAAAATATCTGTAACATCTACATCAGCCATGTCTAGGTCTTGTGTGGACTCAAAATAAACCACATGAAAACCTTGCTGTTTTAACTCTGCTTCCAACCGTCGCAACTCTGTAGATTTGCCACAACCAATATGACCGGTAAATAATTGGCAGGTTGGTTTATCTGGTGAAAGGCGTACAATCGTTCGCCCAAGTGCTTCAATCACTTTAGAACCACGCACAGAAGCAAAGTCTACATAATATTGTCTATCTTGAGGATTTGCCAAGACTAGAGTTTTGCTAGGGTTGCAACTGTCAAAAAATCTTTGCAAATCAAGTTTGAGTCGCATTCACCTGTCCTATCCGTAGATTTACTACTAGTTTGGCAGTAACTTCAACGTTATTTTCTCTTTTTCCGCAAATTTTTCCAAGTGAAGTAGAAGTCAGCAGGCGCAAAGATGCCCGACTTAGCAGAAGTTGTCGGGAATTTGACTTACCTAATTTTCTAGTTGGCAAATTGCTTTCAACACTTGTAGTAACTGAATAGAATCTTCAGTATCAATCAAACTCAGTTCTGGCATTAACTGATAAACTGAGGGGTTACCTTGTCTTAAATGTACAAACTGGTAACTGCGTCCGTTAGTTGCTAATCCCCAAACTGAGGATTGCTTTTCTAAGCTTTTAAAAGCGTAAGTCAGCAGTTGGGGTAAACCTTCAAATACGTCTATCGCACTATTTTTCGTTTCTATCACCAAAATCCAAAACGTATTTGCGGTGGTTGCTTGAGCGTTGCTGAGAGCTAAAATATCCATCCGCCCTGTAATCTTTTTGTCCTCGTCTTCAATGGCTATGGCGATCGCATCTTCCATTGTTAATCGCACGGGTACATCATAAAATCCAGCCAATCGCATTAAAGGAGCGATGGCCATAAATTTAACTAAACCTTCAGAAACTTTTCCAGCAGTAAGGTAACGCTCAAAGTCGTTACTAATTCGTGATAAATCCTGCTGTTCCAACTCAATCAGAGGTTCTAAAGTTAGGTAGTCTGTAAATGAAGCATTTGACGCCTTTTGCAGTTTCAACAGGCGATGAACATCATTGAGAGATAAGTTACTGGCTTCTAGAGTTATTGGCATAGGTATTAACCACTTTTTCTAGTACTAATGAACATATTGCAATATGAAAAGCAACAATTTCCATAGAGGATGTCCAAAAGGTCACATTTGGTACTTTTTTCGGAACTTATTGTCTAGCTATGCTATAATTCATTGTCTGAAAAACTATTGTCATCTTTTGGCGCAAGAGCAATTCGGTAACTCAGTGCATCCAAAAATTCAATCAAAGTGAGAATTTCAGCCCCACCAGTTTCTGCAAGGATTTTATCCAGTTTTTCATAATGTTGTTTGGCAGTTTCCGAAAGATCGTTGGCTTGTAGACGCGCATCTATCACATTTTTGAGGGCTGAACCTAGCATTTCAAGCCCAGCGCCATCTTCCTCCAATTCCAAGAAAGTTTGAATATAAGCAGCAGCTTCTTGGGTATCTTGAAGAGATGAAATTAAGTATTCACGGTAACTTCTACTTACTGGTGCTTTCACTTTTTTCATAATTTCTCCAGTATTGCTTAGCTTTCAGAACGTCTTGTTCCTAAGTACTTTTATCGCCACCACATAGCAAGAGTATGATTACTAAACCTATTTGAGATGTAGTGTACCAAGCCCCTACTCTGTTAATGTCCATACATCTTAACGAAAATCAAACCTACTTCTGGTAAATTTGCGTACACAATAGTTTTCAGTCGGAACGCCAATAATAGAAACCATCATGTCCCAAGTCACCATAGAATCCATACTTCAAGAAAAGCGCCTTTTTCATCCAAGCCAGGAATTTTCCCAAAACGCTCATATTAAAAGTCTTGAAGACTACCAAAATCTTTACGATCGCGCTAAGGCAGACCCGGAAAAATTCTGGGCAGAATTAGCAGAACAGGAATTACATTGGTTCCAGAAGTGGGACACAGTGCTAGACTGGCAACCCCCTTTTGCTAAGTGGTTTGTTGGCGGAAAAATTAATATTTCTTACAACTGTATTGACAGACACCTCAGCACTTGGCGCAAAAATAAGGCTGCCATCATTTGGGAAGGGGAACCAGGAGACTCCCGCACTATCACCTATGCCCAATTACATCGCGAAGTTTGCCAATTTGCGAATGTGCTCAAGCAACTGGGTGTGAAAAAAGGAGATAAAGTTGGCATTTATATGCCGATGATTCCCGAAGCAGCAATAGCAATGCTTGCTTGTGCCAGAATTGGTGCGCCTCATAGTGTGGTGTTTGGTGGTTTCAGTGCTGAAGCATTGCGCGATCGCCTTGTGGATGCCCAAGCTAAACTTGTCATCACTGCTGATGGTGGTTGGCGCAAGGATGCGATCGTACCCCTCAAACCCCAGGTAGACAAAGCTTTGGCTAATGGGGCTGTTCCTACGGTGGAAAATGTCCTGGTTGTACGGCGAACTGACCAAGAAATTGATATGGAACCGGGGCGAGACCACTGGTGGCACGATCTGCAAAAAAATGTATCGGCAGATTGTCCCGCCGAACCAATGGACAGTGAAGATATGCTGTTCATCCTCTACACTTCCGGTAGCACTGGTAAACCAAAAGGAGTTGTGCATACCACTGCAGGTTACAACTTGTATACCCACATGACCACAAAATGGATTTTTGACCTGCAAGATACTGATGTTTATTGGTGTACGGCTGACGTAGGTTGGATTACAGGGCACAGCTACATTGTCTACGGGCCTCTGTCTAACGGTGCAACGACGATAATGTATGAAGGTGCGCCTCGTGCTTCTAACCCTGGCTGTTTTTGGGACATTATAGAAAAATACGGCGTCAACATCTTCTACACTGCCCCTACTGCGATTCGCGCTTTTATTAAGATGGGAGAACATCTACCCAAAGCGCGAAATCTATCTTCTCTGCGTTTGTTAGGAACTGTGGGGGAACCGATTAACCCAGAAGCTTGGATGTGGTACCACAAAGTCATAGGTATGTAAATGTATGTGAAACTCTTACGAATGACCAATGACAAATGACTAAGGACGACCCTTACCAGTTACGTTTTTTCTTACCGACTTACTTATGTATCTGCATTTATTTGCAGTTAGTTTTCATTTTTTTCTTTTGCAAGTGGTCTATTCAAACTTACTTTGCATCCTCGCCTCAACCAACTTAAATCCCACCCAATTAAAAATCGGAATTAGATACAAATAGACTGCGTATGGAATAAATCCCGAATCAGTCATCAAAATAGTTGCAGGAACTAAACCAGCAATATTCCAAGGAATGAGCGGTGCAAGAACAACAGCTGTATTTTCAAGATCGGTTGCTAATTGATAATTGCTGACTTTTTCCTGGTGGTACTTGTCTTTCATCAGTTGATAGGTCATAAGAATAGCAAGTGTTTGAGTACAACCAAAAGCAGCAGATACCAGACCAACTGTAATAGTGCTCAGAAATAAGCCACTCTTGGAGGAAATTCTTCTAAAAATTTTCTCTACGGAGGCTAGGGTTTTAGTTCCAACAATAATCCCTACAAGAAATGTGGAGATAACGACGACTATTGAAACTCTCAGCATTGATAAAATGCCTCCACCAGTTAAAACTTCAGCAAGAGCGGTTTTGGAATCTAAATTAAATCCAATGACAAGAAATTGTAACATTTGCCACCCAGAATAATTTTGAACAAATATTCCGAGAAATAATGCGATCGCAATACTGATAATCAGGGTAATTTTCACCTCTATTTTTAAGAGACAAAGAAAGAAAACAGCAATAGCAGGACATAAAACTAGCAAGTTTATGTCAAAGATTGTAGGAATTTCTGCCAGTAGGTTATGACTTCCAGCTTGAATGGGATTGCCAAGGGAAAGGAAAAAATAAACAATGATAGAAGCGATTAATGGAAACCAAGCAGTGGTCATGAGATATGCCAGGTTTCTATATAGGTTCGTTTTTGTAAGACTGGCAATCAAATGAGCGCTAGAAGACATGGGGGAACATCTGTCTCCGAAATAACCTCCAGCAATGATGGTTCCAGCAATTATGTGAGGGTCGATATTTCCCTCTCTCGCCATAATCATCAATGCGACACCGACAGTGCTGACAGTACCAAAGGAAGTTCCTAGAAGTACGGAAATAACACAGGTTAGAAGAAAGGCTGAAAGAATAAAATATTGAGGATTGATGAATTGAGTCCCATAATAAACCAAAGCAGGAATTGTTCCAGATGCCATCCAAATTGATGTCACAACTCCTATAAGTAATAAAATTGTGATGATGGAAAAAGCTTTTTGACTGCTCGCGTAACCCAATTTTAGCAGGCTGAAGAAAGGAAATCCTTGATAAGTAAAGGTAACAAGCAATATGACTAAAGATAGACCGAGAGAATAAGCAACAAAGTATCCTTTAGTCACGCTAAACAACAAAATGACAAAGCAAAGCGTGAGAGAAAATAATGAAGACATTGTTTGAATTTATTTAGCTATAAGAAACAGTGTATTGAGGACTGAATTCAAAAACAAACGATAGCCTCGATACCATCTATCGATAAAATCGATAAATGGAAAGCTTTCTTGACTTTGATGAGCAAAATCAACGACTGTAATCTCAAAATCTCTCAGCTACGAGCTTTGGTGGCTGTTGGCGATCGCAACAGCTTTAGCGAAGCGGCTTTGGAGTTGGGTCTATCTCAATCAACAGTGAGTCATGCGATCGCGACATTAGAAGAAGAACTAGGAGTTGTCCTCCTGGTGCGAGGTCGTCATGGTGCGACCTTAACCCCAATTGGAGAGGAAATTTTTGAGGAAGCAAAAGAAATTTTGCGTTTGTTGGGGAACGTTTTAGAAAAAGCCAAACGAGAAAAAGGGTTGCAAAGCGGACAAGTGCGAGTTGCTTGCGTGAGGAGTATCGCAACCCACGTGCTACCAAAAGTCATCGCTCGTTTTCGCGAGAAGTATCCGACGATGGGTGTTGTCATTACCGAATATGACAGGTATGCAGAAGTAGAACAAGCACTACAAGAAGGTCAAGCAGAAGTAGGTTTTACGTTGCTACCTACAGGAAAAGAGTTCGAGGGTTGGGAGTTATTTCGAGACGAGTTTGTTGCGCTGCTGTCACCAGGAGCGCTTGCTTCTGATGTGCTACTCAGTTGGGAACAGTTAGCAGAGTACCCAATGATTGTCAATGTTCGCAGCCCACAACACAACAAAGTCATCCAAGAGCATTTTTTACAATTTGGTCAAACGTTGAAAGTGGACTACAAAGTCAGAGAAGATTCAACCATTCTCAGCATGGTGAAGCAAGGGTTGGGGGCGACTGTCATGGCTCGACTCGCCGCCGAACCCATACCAGAAGAGATACAGGTTAGGAGTTTGCCAGTTCGTCTAGAGCGAATTATTGGAGTCATTATTTTAGCCGATGCCATCTTACCAAAAGGAGTCTTTGCTTTTTTAGATATTCTCAAACAAGTATGGAAAGCACCTCAAAAGAAGGCGAGTACAAATTCATAATTGCTTATCTTCTCGTTCGCAAGCTTTGCTAACACGACAATCCTTTTACTAAAGACTAAGATGGGCTAATATTGAGTTGTATCGGTACACAAGAGAGTTTAAAGATGTTAAATGCGGTAGAGTTTCAAGCAAAAATTCAAAACGGTTTAATTCAGATTCCCGATAAGTATAAAGAAGAACTTGGTGAAGAAGATGAGATTAAAGTAATTGTTTTGGTGAAGAAAAAAACGCTACTCAAAAAGGACATAATTGATGAATTGACTGAGAAACCTGTTCAAGTAACTGGTATACTTAGCCGTGACGAAATCTATAATCGCTAATTATGATTGCTGTTGCGTCTTTCATCGATACAAATATTTGGCTCTATCGTTTGTTTGAAGACCAAAAATATGAATAAAGGGCTTTTCTCCTGCTGTTAGTGTACTGTCTTACTCGTCGCGGTAAACCTCTTTACGATGCCCTACTCTCACAACATTGATTAGTAGCACATCATCAAAAATATCATATAAAATTCGGTAACTACCGACTCGAATTCGATAACCATTGTCCGAGTCTTCTAGCTTAACAACCCCGTTAGGACGGGGATTATCAGCTAGCTCATCAATTTTTGTTTGTATCCTTGACCGTACTTTTATAGGTAGTTTTTTAAGTTGTTTAGATGCAGCATTAGAAAATTCAATTTTATATTTCTTCACTGGCTAATTCTCGCTTAACTTGTTCCCAGGGAATAGTGCCATTTTTCTTAATATCTTCTCTTGCTTCGTGTAAAGCTTTAATATCCTCTTGGTCTTCTGCTTTACGAATGTCTAAAAGTTCTATGACATCCTCTAAAGTATCTTCATAAGCTTGTTCTAATCTCTCATAAATAGCTTTTATTAAAGCTTGTTTTCTCGTTGTAGTTTCCATTTTTACCTCTATTAATTATTAGAAGTTACTTTCTTGACGCCGTTGTTTGGTTGACCGTGTCATGTAGTTATTGATGCTGCATCTCGATTTTTTGTTGCTGCAAGCAAAAATTTCAGAGAGATTGCGGTCTAAATTTAACATTTTATGGATATCTTAAAGTAGGATTTTCAGAAAAATGACACACAAGCAGCAATAAATTTTAACATATAGTTCTGTTTATTCTTGTCCACCTACTTACTATAGGCTAGCACTATAATTTTACTGTATCAGCCTATCTTCATTTGAGTCTAGGCATATTTTGGTTGGAGTTCAAAAGTTACCAGTAGAGAAGGTTTATCTACTAAGCCAAATTGAGTTGAATCTTCGTCTTCTAAATGCAAAGCGACTGCCTCACGAAGGTTATGCACAACTTCATCTAGAGTATCTCCCTGAGTTACGACGGAAACTTCTAGACATTCTGCTACGTATCCGTGCTGTTCACCTGGATGAATGACTGCTCTAATATTTTGCTTCAACTCCATAAGCGATCTTAAAAATCCAAGAAGTCTATTAAGTTAAGTTATGCTTTTATGCTACACCATTAACTATGAATAATTCGTATCCGCGTTGAATTTAGCACGCCCCTATCTTTTGTTGCCAAAAAATGAGTAATATTCAAGAAAAACATACAGCCGCAATGGATTTAGCTGAAGCAGCCTTCCTCGCTAACGCGACTTAAGTTCAACTTAGAAAGACAAAAAATCTCATGGATGCTAATAGCCGTCTAGCGCCAACTCATTCCGGCACTGTAATTGAGCTTTTGTCACCTATAGATGCCATAGCCAGCACTCAACTACCAAGTGATTTTCATCTATACCCAGTTGACAGGATTATAATAGCAATTGCAAGGCGATATGGAATATCTTTAGTCACTTGCAATACCAAAATTATAGATTATCCTCATGTGCAAACTATATCTACGTGGAAATTAAAGATGGCAAAATTTGGATTGAACGGGATGGTACAGAAATTGGAGTGGCTAATGAATTAGTAGAAGCAGGAATTCCCAAACAAGATATAGTTCTGGCATTTAAGGCTCCCTATAAACGGAAATTTACTGAGTTTGCTGTTGGTTAAAGTAGTAGTGCAATGGGTAACACAACGTCCTGATGTCGTAGTAAAAGAAATTTTGGGCTCTGAGTTTCAGTGGATTAGTCGAGCACCACCAGAGCGATCGCCTTGATGAGGATATGAATATTGCGGGTGTAACTGGGTTAACAGCAGCGATCTTGGTTTTGAGACACATGAAGGTATTGCTTTTTTAAAGCGACAATTCACTACGGTAAGTTAAAAAACTTTGCCAAATTTTCTTGTAAATACAAATTTATCGATAGTAATTGGGATTATCAGTAATGAGTTTTTCGGCTTGAGCAACTGCTGCATAAATATTACCACTATGTCGTTTTTCCTCAAGAAAATAAATCCATTCGTTTTTTGATTCTTGTGCCATTTTACTGTTGGTATACATTTTTATTTTTTGATAAAATATCTACTATCTTAAAGGGGAACCTGCTTCAATGATTAATTAGTAATTAGGTCAGACCAATTTTGGCTGGCAACTCTTTTACTGTAGCTGTTACCATTGAATTCTCCTGTTGGACTAACTTTTCTCCTACTTTTTTAATAGGTAAAAATAAATTTATTTATGCACTAATAATTCAATTCTCACGTTTTTTGACTATTAGCTCGACAAGTCTAGTCGAGTTTACGCACATAACAATTTATCTGTAAAGTGCGATATGTTGTTATATACTTTAGTTTGCATACTTTCACTTATTTACACCAGGCAACTAAGCCAAGTTAATTTCAACTTAAGGGTTTCGTAAACAAACGAGAGCGATAGCTTCGCTGCTACCTTCGGTAGAACGCCTACATCAACCCCATAATCAGAAGGGTGCAGAAGCTCTGTTTTTTATCGCCAGACATGATATCACACATTTGACACAGTTGCTCAGAGCGATCGCCCACATTACCTATCACTAGAAGTGCGTAGAAGCTCTGCTTCTTGTCGCCAGACACCGCCTTGATTGCCAATCAATTAGATGCTGAACCAACAAGCTCAGTTTTGCATTGAAGTACTGCAACAGTGGTTTGTGCATAAGTAAACTTAAGTACTACTGAGGGACAACAGTTATTCCAGCAGAAAGGACAATTCACGGGTACAGAACAACAGGCACAGCGATCGGCACTTTTGGCTTTGGGGGCTGTGGAGGGCGTAGGATAGGTTTTATTGTTAGCGATATGCTGAAGGCAATAAGCTTCGCTTATCGCTTATTTGAGACAGTTGGTAAAAGAGTAAGGCAAACGCATTAAAAATTGAGAATAATTAACTTGACAAAAATACGTACATATGAATTGTGAATTTATAGATTCTTTAAGCTAATAAAACGGGTAAAGGGAACGTAGACGCCATCATGAAACGCTCGTTCGCGTAATTGATATCCATCATGGATTTTTCGCGCATTTCTCTTTAGCGTTATTAACTCTGAAGAAACACATCTTGCACCAAGAAAAATTGATATAATTTAATAACTCAGTATTAAATCACAACTCTTGATTTAGTGATAAAAGCCAACAAAAATCAGGTAGTCTTATCGCGTATCTTTTTACATTCCCCAAGTTTGTACGTAAAGTTGCAAGATCTGAGTTAACTTCACGCATCTTTTTTGCTTTAGGGTCAAGATTTTTTGGCAGTTTAGTTTCTTTATTGTAACAGGCATTCGTTAAATCAGTCTTTTCATTAACCCTAGCATCCTGAAGATTAGCACCTCTCAGGTCAGCTTTGATGAGCTTTGCTTCTGTGAGGTCAGCTTCTGTGAGATCCGCTTTGATAAGCTTTGCATTTGTGGGGTCAGCTTTGATGAGCTTTGCATTTGTGAGGTTAGCTTCTGTGAGGTCAGCTTCTGTGAGGTCAGCTTCTGTGAGGTTAGCTTCTGTGAGGTTAGCTTCTGTGAGGTTAGCTTCTTTCAGATTGGCCGCTTTTCTCTTTACAGTGAAAAGATCTGTTAAGAAATTACTATTACCTTTTTTTGTAAATTTGACAGATTTAAGGATAGCCTTGCTTAGGTCAGCCCCTTGAAGGTCAGCACCCCTCAAATCCGCATTTTTTAAATCAGCACCACTAAAGTTAGCTTCCTTTAAATCGGTATTACTAAGATTAATATTTCTCAGATTTGCTTTAGGAGCCTCTATATTCCGTAAACTTACTCCTTGTTTAACTAAATCTTCAAGAGCTAATTTGTTAGCACTTTTAATTTCTTCTTTTCCAGAATTAATAATTTCCCATGCACGGTATTTTGGTTCGACCTTATCTTGAAGACTATCGTTGATATAGGTCAGAGGTAGCATCTCTAATAATGCTCATTACTGGATTTAAGGATATTTTTCTATAGTTTGCGTACTTTTCCTGACTTACACCAGGTAACTTTAGCAAGTTAATTTCAACTTAAGGCTTTTGTAAACAAACGACAGCATTCACGTAGTGGCGGCTTCTGCATCGCCTAAATCAACTCCATCATCACAAGTACGTAGAAGCTCTGCTTATTGTCGCTAGACATCGTTGATTGGACACAGTTGCTCAGAGTGCGATCGCTTATCTAACACAGTTAATTGCCAGACATCATCTCAATTGAAAATATTGATCTCTGGCGATCGCTGTTCTAGTAGAGATATTTGAATAAGTATAAAAAATTTATTTACCAAAACGGTAAAGTTTTATTTGATATGATATGTTCTCCGAATATAACCCCTGTTTGTATTGTTTTTATTGGAGATTACCATGATTGACTGTAGACAGGGCTAGAGAGCTTATCCTTGATGACAAAAGTATTAACGCCCAGTGTGTCAGAACATTGCTGACAGAGACAACAAATGAGGATGCTCAAGATAAGCTACCTCTTTCTCTAGTACGTTGGCAAGACGACTCAAACAGATTTGATACTCACTACTACTTAAATTCATTAGTTCATCTCGATTTATTGGTTTCAGCAACTCTGGATCTAAAACCACCACGCGATCCAATGGAAAAGAAACACGTTGTAGAATTTATTGAAACCATTGATTCTACCCTAGGCATTAACGACCAAAAAGTTCAGTATGAAGGGCGAACCCTTGAGCAATACTATCTACAGGACTACTGTGACGAAGACGGAGAACCCGTTACACCATTTGCAAGAATACCGGAGAATTATTTAGATTCAGCAATAGAAGGATTTAAGGTAAATTTTCGTCCCTGGTTAGTCAAACTTTTGCTGGAATTTAAACCATACCGTAATTTACTTCAATACGCTCGTGAATATAATTTAATTGAAGGTACTTTTGGTAGATTTCAAGCTCAAACCAGTAAACATAAAGCAATAATTCGCGAGCAAGAGAATGCCAAAGACAGTGATTGGCATAACCGGGAAATCCTGGCACACCAGACTGCCATTGGAAGTATGAAAGAAAATCAATGGGCTTTTAAAGCTATATTTCAGAAAGCTATGGTTCGTCTAGGGAGAATGGTCGAGTTTGACAATAAAGGAAACGATTCAAATCTAGGCAACATAGATAATGTTTTGAGCTTTCTAGATCGGCTCTATGACAAGGGAGTTCTTAGAGTAGATGCTAATTTGCAAAATTCTTCTTTTCGTTTATGGACATTTGTAGCCATAAATCCTGGAAATGACAAAATTAAGGTAGCAAAAGCAGTAGAAGATAGAATATTTTCCTTGCTGTGTCTGTGGTACTTCGGTTCTCGTAAAGTTGAAATCGATGTTACTAATGGTAGCCAACTTTTATCAAAACGAAAATTGCTTAATTTCTTTGGTGCTGATACAAATAAAGCCCAATGGCCTGGTTGTACTGATGTTTATAAAATATTATATAGGGGGTTTGATACCAATGCATTTTATGGTAAAGACCATGAAAAAATGAGCGATCAGAAAAAAGAAGACATGATTCGGGATAGATTTTCTTCTGTACTAGCAGCAGGCTTGCCTGAGATTTACAATCAGTTTTTTGAAAAACAATCATCTGAAGATAAAAACGAAACTAATGTGGAATAAGTTTCTATCAAGTACGTTGTACCATGTTAACTAATTTCAAATAACAGTAGTTTAAGACAGGAATTTAGTTAAATCAAATTCCTCGTCTTCCTCTGCTTTCTCAAATCGTTCAGAGCTAAGAATAAACAAAATCCTTTTTAAAAACTCTACTGTAACCCGAACTTCTACGTGTAAAATGTCCAACTCACCTTAAGCGTATTTCTCAAAAATATGAAGATGTTAAAAACTTATAAATTTACTTAAATCAAACTCATCTTCTGGCTGCTGCTCATTTGTTCTCTCTAAACTCAAAAGCAATAAAATTCGTTCCAAATAATCCACCGTACCCCGGACTTCTGCTTGTAAGATTTCCAGCCCACCGTTAGCATACTCCTCAAAAATACGAAGACGCTCATCTTCAAATTCTGCTTCTTGAGAGGAAAGGATTTGAATATCTTGAGTTGTCGTTACTCCCAGTAACTTAATAACTAAATCGTATCCTCTGGATACAAAGATTTCTTGTCCTATGGAACCTGGTTCCCGTTTGGATATCTCTCCTAAGGGAACTCGCCTTTTGTGCTTTGCACCCAAAGCCGCAGCAAAAGCGATCGCATCAGCATAGGTTTGGAAAGGACCAGTTGTACCATCAGCCGAAACTAAAGCCTTGACCAACTCAGCCTTATCTTTAGCAACTCTAATTTTTCCTGTTTCAGCCATTTCACTTCTGTGTAAGTTGTATCAATGATAACTTAGAGTAGCACCAATGTCTAACCGCAAGCCGCAGCAAGTTGCTGGAATACCCTTTGGTTCCACCCCTTTTGAGGTTTTGAGGAATTATAACTTTAGTTTTTTAAAGGCAATCATCTTGACAAATAATTAATTTGTTTTAAATTTTTATGTATTTTTAGGAACAAAGTTAGGACGAGAGGGTTTAGAATAGTGCTTTATATTTAAACTTGTTGTTATCATCTAACGGGAAAATATAGGAGATATGACTATGTTAAGCAATGGTCAAGATAGTAAGGCAAGTAACGAATTTAAAGACAAACTTAATCAGCTGAATGCCGATAAAAAGGGATTTAATATTGATGATGTTATAGATACTATCAAGACAGCAATAGTTGAAGTTATTGAATTGGAAATTGTGACTTGGGTTTTAGAGCCATCGACTCACCAGGATAACCCAAACCCAAATGAACCAGAAGTTCCCAAACCGGGCAATAGAATGTGTACCACAATTAACTTGATCGACGGCAATATAAAAAATGAAATTGGCAGTCAATTTATCGGGACTGGTCCCTATACAGAACTTCGAGAATTCCATTTAAGTCAAGTTAAAGAAGGTCGGGAAATTATACAAAAAAATATAGAAAGCGTACATAAATTATATGAAATTTTGATGGAAATGCTTAAGTCTCGCAAAACTTCCCAACAAAGCAATATTCGTTAAATTTAAATTGGAGACTGAGCAGTTATGATTATGCGAGCCAATAAAAATCAAACTTCAAACGAAACTGATGAAATTTCAAGTAAAGCCGGAAAACTGTTACATAAATTTGTATCGTCTGTAGGCGTGTTGGTCGATGACATCACTGCTTTAGAAGTGAATACAATGGTTGTAGACGAGATTACTGGGGCAAAGTTTAATGCTAGGGATGCATATCAAGAAATTTATGCCATAAGTGACAAAGACTACTTTAATGCCAAAAATATTCCACAAAACCTAATTAATCGTTACAAAGCTTTATTTGCACAACTTGAAAAAGAGTATTTTTATCTTCTTCTCGATCCAGCAGAACCGAATTTTTACAATCCAGAAAGTGAAAAAGTAGAAAGATACCAAGCTCGCCTTAAGAATTTAAAACAAAAAGAACAAAATAAGAATTCTGAAGAAATAACTCAAGAAAAAGCAGGAGGCATAGTTGAAACAGACCCAAAATATATAGAATTAGCTCGACCAATACTACCAGATCCATCTCCAGTTCCAGATGGAGAAAATCAAAAAAATCCAAATTGGCAACAAGATATTGAAGAAATTCAAAAACTCTTGGGTAATGATAAATTTCTTCGTACCCTTCGTAAAGTTTCTGAACTTAAAGCTGCACTTGATAGTAGTGATGTTACAAGCACCAAAATTGATATTATTTATGCCCAAACTGTCATGCAGCTGGATGGGGATATTATCAGCCGTTATCATAAGGAACTCTTTCAAGAGGATGAAGATGTCAGAAATTTAATTATCAAAATACATAATGAAGGGTTGGTTGCTGGTGAGCAACAGTGGCGTGGAGTATTAAATTTTCTGATGACATTGGTACAGGGAATCGCACATTCATCTTTTCTATCTAGAAATGGACGCCGAGACAACAAGTAGAGATAAGCAATCTAATTCTGCATTCTCTTTTCTTCTGCAACTCCCTCAAGGTATTTCCTTTGAACTTACAGTTGACCGGGGGATGTATAGTTTTTATCTGAATGAGACGGTTGTAGAACAGATTCAGCAAGCGCAAAAAGTAGGTCATTCTTTATACATTCCACCAAGGCTGCTTGTTCCTCTTTGGTACTATACTTGCTTTAATGATAATATTACGAACTCAATGAAACCGGGTAATACTAAAAAATGGTTTCCACCTTTTTACTTGCGTTTAATTGTCAATATTCTCAGTTTATTTTTAAATAAATCTTTACAAGAAAAAACGACCTTCCAGTCTGGGCTCACTTTTAATTCATACTATAGAGATTGCTCGACTTTACCTCCCAATCAAAAGCAAGACGTATGTGTTTTGCAAAGTAACGTCTTGTTTGATGGTGATATTATTCATAAAGTTCGCAGAGACTTTCTCAAAAATCCAGACTGCTTCCTCATTGTCTCTACCCATCATTGGCTAACTGACCAACTACTTAGTAACCTACGCAGTAATTTAAATCAGCTCGCTTGGGAGGTAGCTTCCCTTGTTCCTGCTGCTTCTTTAACTGGAGAACTATATCAAGTCGAGAATCAAGTAGATACTATAGTGATAAATCACGTATTATCGCTATTTGAATTGGTAGGAGGAGTAGTCACAACTGGGGTACTACTGTTTATATTTGTAATTTTTACTTTCTACTGGTTTGTTGCACAACTTCAGAAAAGTTTTGCTACTAGGCTAAGTTGGCTTGATTTACTAGAATTGGGAATAATTGTAATTTTTCCAATCATTTTAACAATTCTAACTTTAACTCAGCCTGCTGGATTGCTAGTAATATTCACTGTGATTGGAATCACTACAGCACTGATTGCTATTCGCTATGTGCTTTTTAATAAACTTCTGCAATCTACTTTTATTAATCTTAGAGATATAAATAAAGTGACATGGTATCTAACTAACTTGAGCACTGCGATCGCAATTCTTTTCACCCCTCATATTACGACCAATCCTCATTTTATTATTTTTTTATTTTTACTATTGTTGTCACTCTTTAAACCGCTTCTTATAAAGAACTTCTTCCGTTTTCTACTGCAGCAGATTGGTCGATATACAATGCGTTGGTTGCTATCTTCCTAAGGGTTAGCTGGGAAACTGAACATCTTCGTACACCAGAGATATGGGAAAGTGAAAATCAATGCTGGTTAAATGAACTTCATCTTCTTCCTCGTAGGGATGCAATTCCCAAATTCCGTTTTCATTCAACCGAAAGCACTCCACACTGATTTTTTCAGCATCAATCAGGACGTATTCCTTCAGAGTCTTAATGCGGCGATATTGATAAAATTTGCCACCCCTGTCGTATGCTTCTGTACTAGGAGAAAGAACTTCGACAATAAGACAAGGGTTCTGAATGAATTTGATTGCCTGTCTATCGCGTTCATCACAACTGACGACAACATCAGGGTAATGAAATGGGCCATTTTCAGATACGCCGACTTTCGCATCTGCCATATTCACGCGGCAACGACTACCCCGAAGGTAGCTTTTTAACGCTGTAGCTAGGTTTAAAGCAATATCGTTATGGGGAATGGTACCCCCAGTCATAGCAAAGACTTCGCCATTGACATATTCGTATTTCATGTCTTGGCGTTCTTCCCACTCCAAGTATTCCTGGGGACTGAGGTACTGTTTGTTTAAATTCGCAACCATAAACCTACGCCTTTCAGTTAAAGGTTGTTTGCGATCGTTCCATAGGGATCTAGACGTAGCATGCTAGGTCTCTACATTTATTGCTACCTCTTCTGCCCTACAGTACTCTCTAACTGCAAAAACTCCTGCACTCGCTGTAGATAAGTTGGTGCATCTTCCAACATGGGGAAATGAGCCGTCTGAGGGATAACAGTAAATTCCACCTGCTCGTTCAGGGCTGCAGCTTGACGACCCATTTCAGCGGGAATGATTTTGTCGTACTGTCCGGAAACGAGAAGTGTAGGCACCGTTATTTTCGCAAATTCCTGGGGCATCACCTCAGATGCTGCTTTGCTGACTGACGTAAAAATCGTGCCCAAGGCAGCTTCATAATCTGCCATTAAAAAATCGTCTAAAAAAGCTTGACGTTCAGCAGCTGGGATAGGACGGTGTAAAAACCGTGCCATAAACATCCTGTCAACAAATGGAATTTTTCCCAGCCACGGAGGACGGAATTTAACAACGTAGCCACCAAATTTATGAAAGGCTGTAAACGCTTTTTCGTCGTACTCAAAAATGCCGCTACAGGTCAAAATGGCTCTTTCTACACGATGGGAATAGCGATTGAGAAACAAAGTGGCTACCGATGCACCCATTGAATGGGCGTTGAGGTACACTCGTTGGAGGTGCAACCCATCTAACAAACCTGCCAAATCGTCAGCGTATTCCTCTATCTCATAAGTTAGCTCTGCGATCGCTTCGGATGCTGCTTCAGGCAAGCGCGACTCTATAGACTCTACAACGGATTCACTTGCTTGGGCTATAGTTGGTTTGCCACGAGAACGTCCAAATCCCCGCATATCATAGAGCAAGCAATCAAATTGCTCTGACAAAGCCTCTGCTGTGCTTTGCCAATACCGACCCGAACCAGCCCAACCGTGAACAAAAACCATCACTGGCTTATTTCTACCCTCCGATGGTTTCCTTATCCATTCGTAATAATGGTCAACACCACGAACACTTATGTAAGACATTTGTCCAAAGTCCTTTGTCCAAAGTCCTTTGTCTAATCAATGACTAATGACAAAGGACTAATGACTATTATGCCGATTCTGGTTTTGGTAGTGAAGATGGATGCACCAACAGTTCGGCAGTTGAGCGCTTCTCTACCATTTCCCGCGTTACCGTACAGCGAGTCAAATCCTTGCGAGAAGGCAACTCGTACATAACATCCAACATCAGTTCTTCGACAATCCCGCGCAGCGCCCTTGCACCTGTTTTGCGACGGTAGGCTTCTTGAGCAATTGCTCGCAAAGCTTCTTGTTTAAACTCCAACTGGACATTATCCATCTTGAGCAGTTTTTGGTACTGCTTCACTAGGGCGCTACGCGGTTGGGTCAAAATTGCCATTAGCGCTTCTTCATCTAAAGGCTCTACAACTGCCACCATTGGAACCCGCCCGATGAATTCTGGAATCATGCCAAATTTCACCAAGTCGTCTGGTTCTAGGTAACGCAGAGTATCTGCCGTGCGCTTATCTTTTGTTTGACCCTCTCCTGGTTGTACAAACCCTATTGACTTTTTACCAATTCTCTGCTCTACAACCTTCTCCAAACCAACGAAAGCGCCTCCACAGATGAACAAGATATTGCTTGTATCAATCTGAATGCAATCTTGATAGGGGTGTTTGCGCCCTCCTTGTGGTGGAACGTTAGCGATTGTCCCTTCTAACATTTTCAGCAAGGCTTGCTGTACGCCTTCGCCAGAAACGTCTCGTGTAATTGAAGGATTTTCGCTCTTGCGAGCAATTTTATCGATTTCATCGATATAAATAATTCCCCGCTGTGCTTCTTCCACATCTAGATCTGCCACTTGCAATAGTCGCAGCAAGATATTTTCCACATCTTCTCCCACATACCGAACTCAAGCAAGCAGGCGTATTTTGGCTGGATAATGACTCTCCAACTAATGTACCAGTACCCCGTCGTGGAGGTGTGCGCCCTCCTTTTCCCTCAAATGGTGTCTTCATTACCCGTCTGCACGTGCGTTACACCCGAGATAAGTTCCCTGAAGACTTAATGTTTCAAGAAACCTCTAACCGCGAATCTTTCCAAGGACGTTACATTTTGCAACATCCTTTTAGAGGGGAAATCACCTGTGATGCAGGTAGAGAATACAAACAATCTTTGCCCAAGCGTTTTGAAAGGGAGGCGCAAACTCTGGCAAAACTCACCAATTGGAAAATTCAAGAGATTCGTAACAAAATGAAGCAAGTACAAAAAGGCAGTATTGCCATAAAATGAAGTGGATAATATGGCGATAGAGGGTAGTAGTATAAATTGCATTTGCGATCGATACTAAAAATTGCTCTCTTTGCAAAAACTTGCTATGGATCGATTGGAGGAACTATTAAGCCGTTTAGCTGAAGAAGCCTGCGGACATCCACCTGGAAGCCAACAACGCCAGAAACTGCTTACGAAAATCATTCGCTTGACTTCTGGCAAATTATGGAGGGAAAATAGCCCCTTCTATCAAGACGCACTGCAACAAACCTGGTTGTATTTTTGTCGCAATCTTTGTGAAGCTACAACGGGTCAAGCTTACGATCCTAATCTAGGCAGTATTGTTACTTGGCTAAACGTTTATTTAAAACGCAGATTGCAAGACTTTTATCGCAACCAACTGCGACAACAAGCAAGAACAGTTTCTCCAAATCTCAACCAATCTCGGTCAGGTGAAGACAGTGATGTTCTTGACCCTATAGATAACCTGGCTGCTGAGCCGGATGTTCCTCCCATTCTAGAAAATATCAGGTCATGGGTCGAAACAGATTCTGATGGAGATCTGCGTAGTACTCATATTAAAGGACGACCTGATGTGACTTGTCAGGTGTTAATCTTGAGACGTTTACCGCCGGAGGTTGGTTGGAAAGAACTCTCCACAGAATTTGGCTTATCTGTTTCTACATTAAGCAGTTTTTATCAACGACAATGTCTTCCTCGGATGCGAACATTTGCTGAACAAGAGGGGTATTTTTGACATCCTCCCACGGCTAAAAGCACGTGGCATTCCCAGAATCACTTCTGAGAATTCCTCTTTCTACGACTCGACTTACAAATAGGGTAGCGCAGGTGGGCAGTGCCCACCCTACTGCTTGGGCTAGAGGTAACCCACGTTAACAGGAACAGCCACTGTGGCTACAGCCTTGTATAGTTTTGTGACCTTCGGCACAGCCTTCAGAACAATAATATTTTTCACCCTTGATAATCACATCTTCAAGTGAAATACCAACAATGCACAGACAAGTATCACAAGCACATTTCATTTGAGTAACGGTCGTCATAATAGTCGCCTTAACGATTTTTAAAATAAGAAAAGCAATGGTGTAATGTTAAACTGCCAAGACAAAGAGTACTGTGGTTAAACAAGTATTGTCTGTGTAGTATGGTCTTGACTAGTGACAATCGTGATTTTGAGATTGAAGTTAGTATGGCTGAAAATTATTCAAATACTCATAAAGAACTGCTCACCTCATTAGCGATGATTCCAACCACATTTAGGTTACTTAAAATTAAGGCTGCTTCAACCAGCTCAGTGGAGGATACCTGACCGAGGCGTCCTACCAGGATCGCGCCATTGCAGTAGGAGGCAAGAATTCTGGCATTGACTGTACCAAGAATGGAAGGAGCATCTATCAGCACAATGTCATAGTTTTGCTCGAAAAACTCCATTAGTTCTTTCATCCGCGCAGAACTGAGCAGCTTTACCGGATCTTCTGGTATGGGTCCTGCCGTCAAAACATCAATGGAGGGATGCACGGGCTGAATGAATTCTTTAACAGAAGTATTTGTTTCCTCCAGTAATAATAGGGATAGCCCCCAATCATTAGATAGTGCCAGAATTTTATGTAGGTTGGGTTTACGCAGATTGGCATCAACAAGTAATACCCGTTGATTCATATGAGCAGCACTCACCGCAAGCCCTAATGCCAAAGTTGTTTTGCCTTCTCCCGATGTTGCTGACGTTAACATTAAGGACTTGCAAGGTAAAGAAGACCCTAGTTGAATATTTTGGTACACCATATCAAGGCTTTCATAGGAAGGCAACACGGAATAGATATTGAGTGGATGTTTGTGAGATATCACTTTTTTTGAAGAGCCAGTGAGTATTTTCTGCATAATGGAGGGCAGGCTGAACACCCTCTTTTCCGTACTTAATAACGGTAGTTTTGGTACTGTTCCCAGTAGACGAAGTTTTGTTAGCTTTTGCAAATCTTGTGGAGAAGAAACTGCATCACTTAAAGTTTCTGACATTAAGGCAGTTCCAACACCTAAAATCGGTCCTAATAGCGCTCCTACAAGTATGATGAAAAATCTGTAGCTTCCTAAATAAACTCCTCGTTGGGGTTCTTCTAGAACTTGCAAATCCAATCCCCCTTGAGCAGCCATCGCTCCTAACGATTGTTTTGTCACCATCAGCTGCTCAAGTTTTTTGCGATTAGTTTCCACCTCTGGTAACAAACGATTGTATTCTCCTATCAGACTGGGAAATTTGTTTAGTTCCAGCCGAATTTGTGCTTCAGATTCAGTTAAGCTCTTTTCATTAGCACGCAGTCCCAATAGAACTGTCTGTACTTCTACTAACTCTTGTACCAGCTTTATATCAATACCTGCTATTTGTCCTTGCATTCCCAGAGGTGTCTCTAAGTTGGGGGATTCCAAAGCATCCAACTGCTTCTGTTTAAGCAAAGTCTCTGGTAATTCTTCTGTTTTATTCATTCGCATTCGCTTTCCCTCTGCAAAAGAAAACCGCTCCATTTCTTCGTGTAAAAGAGCAACTTGATTTTGACGCTGCTGAATCAGTTTTTGTATGGTAGGGGAGTTTTCTGTATAACGCTGCCGTTCTTTAGTCAAAGCCAATTCTGTCTTTTGAATTTCATTAACCAATATTTGGTATCGAGTTGATTGACTCAGACGAAAAGAGAGAGACCCCTTCTGGGGTAAATAATCTAGTTCTTTTTTAAGATTGTTGTAACGAGCTTGTGCATCTTGAAGCTGCGCCCGAGTGATTCTTAACTGTTTTTTAATGTCAGCTAGAGCTTCCAAAAGAATTTTGCCTTGCACTTCCGGGTCTAGCAAATTATGTTTTTTCCGGAATTTTTCCAATTTATCCTCAGCTTGAACCATCTCATTTTTGACTTTGGGAAGTCGCTCGTTTAAAAAAGAGATTCCTTGAGAAATCCGCTCTTTTTGCTGTTCAAGTTTATAGTTTTGATAGACCTGTTGTATAGTCAGAAGAACTTTTTGTGCTTTAACTGGGTCGCTGTCTTTATAGGAAATCTCAAAAACTGGAGACAACTGCCTATTATTTCCTGTATAATTTTCTACTTTTGTGACAAACAAACGTCCTTGTTTACCTTGCTTACCTTTGATATCTTCCACTGTGAGATCTGGATAATCAGAGTGCAGTAAATCTACAGCCTTCTGTATCAGTTTAGAACTGAGCATGAGCTTTAGCTGGGGATTATAATCAACAACTTCAAGATTGCGATCGCTAACTCTACTTCCTACGTCTTCAGAGGCTTTGGAACTAACCAGTATTTGCATAGAACTCTGGTATGTTGGTTTTGTCATAAAAGCCAAAAGGCTTGTAAAAGACATGACTATGCAGTAAACACTCATAATTTGCCAGCGTCTGCGAAGCAGAACTGTGGAGAGTTTTCTAACCTCAACCGTATGTTTTGGGGATATAACTGTTATCTTCCCACCTTCCAAACCAATGTCAGTCACTATCAAATTCCTCTCATATCAAATAATTTCTACAGTATTGTGAAAAAAGTTTCGCAAAATTTGTTACTGAACTACAAACCATGTAGTGTACATATGATTTCTTTTTAAAGAAGAAATGAGGCGTCAATGAATTGTTTTTTCCAATAAGAAATCATGTTTTCTATCTACAGCAGTTACAAGCTATAACCTCTAATAATCTTTATTTTCATCTCAACCTAAATGAAAACAACGCAATAGTCAATGTCTTACATGAATCTTTATCATATTGTTAATAGGCTCTATAGTATTGCTTTGTAGTTATTGGGTCACTCGTTTATACAATGAACTATAAAATGATGTTTAGTCATAAATTTTACTAAAACGGTCGTAAATGACTCTGTTTTTTATACAACTTAAATTGTGTTTTAAATCACATTTATAATACTTATAAAAGTATAGTTAATCCTATTTGACTTGTGAAAATTACCAGACCTCTAAAACCCAGTTTTTTAAACAACCTAGGTTTCGGGAATAGCTGACTTCCTTACCGTCATTTGATTACCTAAAGAAGTAGGTAGGGCTATGCCGCACAACAGCTAACTAATGGTGGGCAGTGCCCACCCTACGAAATACAACATTTTGCAGGTCAATGAAGTACATGGGTAGGGGTGCAAGGCATTGCGCCCTTACTTTTATTTTTGCAATAAGGTGATGGTGTATGAATATTTATTAATCAGTAACAGCAAAATTTATGATTCAACCCATTGTATTCTTTTTGTTTAAGTAATGACTTTGTCAATAAATTATGACACACGGTACAATCTCAAAGAACCTGACCAGAAGCTGTCCATTTCTGTATAATTAACTCTATAGCAGTGTACTATTTTACTAAAGCAAAGCTAAAAATAAAAAAAATATTTGATTTGTTTGATTTAGGGAATTAAAGTTTTTGTAAAAATCACCAAAAATTTGCGGAAATTCATCAAAACGGCAGATAGCTGCTAGTACAGGTTGGTAGGAAGAAAGCTATCCTTAAAAGTAACTGAGTTGGGTGCAATTACTGTATTTATTTCCTAGGAAAAGTATAAGCATTGTTTGTTGTTAGTGGATGTTGGTTAGTTGTAAAAGTTCTGCTTTATTAAGATGAGAGCGACTAACATCTGACTGGTAAGCATTAACCGAGGGATTGGAAACGGCTCTCCTGTGGGTATTGGTATGCTAACTTGATACACATTTAGAGATTGTTAAAAATAAAGATTCTGTAAAAATATACTCTTTTTTCAAAAGTTTTTTCGATAGAAAATTACTCGTCTTCAAATATTAAATTTTTCTCGCTCACAAAAATAAGATTTGTATACAATAGATTGATGTGTAATGCAGAATTGCCGCAAGGCTTGCGCTACAAATAAATTGTTAGCGCCCTGTTTAATGATAAGGATGCACTGCCCTTGGAAGGGTTTACGTAAAGGCTAGCGCAGATGTTACTTCTTTTGTGAATTATTCTCCAAATGATATGACTGCCAGCTTTAGTTCTAAGAAGTTGTTAGCCAACAACAATTGTTGTGGCAAATTTTGCGGAAAGTCCCCTGTAATTGCATTTTTAGTGAATGCAGCAAGTGAAATCGATGCTGAGACAACTAATTGAAATGCCAACTCCTGTGCAGCATGAGGCAGCAAGACTTAAGATACTTCACCAGTATGAAATCCTTGACACTCCTGATGAGGAAGACTTTGATGATTTGACCGAATTGGCGACACAGATTTGTCATACTCCGGTGGCGTTCATTACCTTTGTAGATGCTAATCGACAATGGTTCAAGTCAAAAGTGGGCTCGAAGATAACGGAAGCATCAATGGAGGAAGGTTTTTGTCCATTGGTCGTTCAAAAAAGTCGTGAGTTCATTATCCCAGATACGCTAGCAGATGAGCAGCTTGCAACAAACCCCGTTGTTGTCTCTCCACCCCATGTTCGGTTTTATGCTGGCATACCCTTGATAGTTAAAGAAGGCTATGCTGTGGGAACAATTTGCGTTATTGACTTTGTACCCCGTCAACTAAGCCAACAGCAAATTGAGACGCTAAAAACCTTAAGTCGCCAAGTCGTAAGGCTGCTAGAACGCAAGCGAACTGAATCTGCTCTTGTGGCACTGACACAGAAAGAACAAAACAGAGCTCAACAACTTGAGCAAGCCATGCAAGAACTGACTCGCACCCAATCCCAATTGGTACAAAACGAAAAAATGATCGGTTTGGGTCAGCTTGTGGCGGGGGTCGCCCATGAAATTAACAACCCACTTAACTTTATCTACGCAAATCTGATCCATGCCAATGAGTATATGCGGGATTTACTCAACTTAATTGAACTTTACCAAAAGCACTATCCGGAGGCAGTGACGGAAATTGAAGCCAGGATGAAGGCAATTGACTTCCAGTTCATGCAAGAAGACCTACCCAAACTGATGTCATCAATGACTATTGGAGCCGAACGCATCCGACAAATTGTCTTATTGTTGAGGAATTTCTCACATCTAGACCAATCCGAAATGGTAGCTGCGGACATTCATGAGGGTTTGGATAACACTTTGTTACTCCTTAAATATCGACTCAGAAGTATGGTGGATAAACCTGGCATTAAAGTTATTAAAGAATACGGTAACTTGCCTGATGTGGAATGCTATGCCGGACAATTAAACCAGGTGTTTATGAATATTTTGACTAATGCAATTGATGCTCTCAATAGCGAGAGCTCGAAAACCACTCAAGGTCACTCCAACCCTGCGTCCGATCCTTGTATTTGGATTCGTACCAAAGTTATAGACTCTGAGTATGTCCTAATCCAAATTGCTGACAATGGACCGGGTATGACTGGGGAGGTACACTCCAAGCTATTCGACCCGTTTTTTACAACTAAACCCGTGGGAGCAGGGACTGGTTTGGGATTGTCAATCAGCTACCAAATTGTTGAGAAGCATGGCGGACAATTAACTTGTACTTCAGCACCCGGACAAGGTGCTGAATTCGTCATTAAGATACCAATCCATAATAATTCGTAATTGTACGAATCATTACGCCTGTCGAAATACATCTGTCGAATTAACAATTAGGCTCTCCCGCCTTCTAGGTACTTCATAAGTCATAAAATCGTAAGCCATATCTGTTTTAGGAAAAATAGCACGGGCTTCCTCAAGCAAATCCTTTAATTCTATAGCATTTCCAGGGGCATAACGAGGACTAAAATGTGTCACGATCAGCCGATGCACCCCAGCAGCTAAGGCTGTTTGTGCTGCCATTGTGGTGGTGGAATGCAACCGCTGAAAAGCTAATTCTGCGTCTTGATGAGCAAAAGTCGCTTCATGAATTAACACATCAGCATCCCTTGCCAATTCCACCGCATTCTCACACTAAATTGTGTCGCAAAAACTGTGATTGAAAACATCGAACAAGCTGGTGGGCTGAAAGCGATTTGTTTTAATCCAGGTGCCGATCCTTTTGATGACAAACATTATGACTTGGGTTTATTACAAACTGAAAATGATGAGTTGTTTCTCTTTGGTGAGTTTGAAGATGATGACCCAATACACGTGGAAGCTCGAAAAAAATGGAATCAACGGTGTAAGAATACCAAAGGCTACTGTGGTTTGATTATTGCCAAAGGGCTCACAGGGTCTTCTCGTGGCAATCCCCAACTACGGGATATGATGGCTTTATTTGAAGCACGTTTCCTGTCATCAAAAGAGTTAGGGCTCGGAACTCTCCAACTTATGCCTCAACTACAATTCGAGTAATTCACTCATCAAAAGAGTTGAGATGGAGACAGCCGCGCTAAGCTACTTAACAAGTCAAGACTGTCCTTTGCCAAAAGTCCAGTGTAAAGCTTATACATGACTTTGAACTTTGGACTTTTCAAGAAAACTCCGTATTTCTCATAGCAGAATCTGTGGTCAATCATAAAGATAATCACAATGCAAAGGCAACAGGAAACAGTGAATATTTCCATTGAGGTTTAAATCCCCAGTTGAAAGCAACTACTGATAGAAGTGGAGGTTTCTTACTCCCAAATGTAGGGAACAAAAAACGAGAAACTCTGTTACGAGAATCTCTGTTTCCTGTTCCCCCTTCCCTTTTTCGGTGAAATTCTTAAAAGAGTATTGATTTGATAATAATTCTGTGAATAAACTTTTTTAAATTATTTTCAATAAAAATTGTAAAGAATAAGTAAAGTCTAAAAAATCTTCTCAAAAAGATATAAAATAATGATTGGGTAATGTACTTAATATGTTATTATAATGATTTGCGATAGTTACTGTGCATAAACAAAAACCTTTTTCAATAGAAGAACTCCTAGTGGCGAGATGTCATTGGTAAATGTCTGTTTGTTCTAATACAATCTGCCTAAAAGGTGTTTGAAGAAGTCTAGTTACTTAAAAATCTGTAACAGAAACTCATTCCACCGCCTATGGTGCTTTACGAGTCTGAATTAGAAGTACTGCACTACAACTAAATCAGTCATAGCAACCTTCTTGATTGAACTGCAGACTAATATCTGGGTACTATAATCTAAGGTTGATGGCATAAAGTTTTTCTTACAGTGTTTGATGCTTCAAAGCTGTAGGGTATATCTTGTAGTGTAGCAAGGCTACCAAGCTCGGAATTCGTTATCTGGTTGACAGACACTTTTTCAACCAAATTCATAAGATTTCTTAGTCAAGGCCATGCATCCTGTTGCTTATTTTCTTCTGTTGGCAACAGGTTTACTCTATGTTTTACTATCACAAGAACAACTGTTGACTGCAACTCCTTTATACTTTATCTGAAAATGAAGCACGCTTTCACAAAACTAAACAAAATTTTTAGTCTTCACAAAATTACTTGTTTCCAGGCAAAAACTCTGATAATGTTTCCTTTTTATCTCTAGTTGTTCCTTTCGGTCGTGTTCATATCCAGCAAATAGTACAATCAAATGACAAATAAGAAATGGGCTGTAAAACGTATTACTGTCAATTTAGCAACGCAGGAGGCGGAAAAACTGGAAAAGTATTGCCGTCTTACAGGTAGACCTGCTACCGATATCATTCGAGAACTGATTCGAGGATTGTCGGTGACGGATGACCAAAAAGATCCAAGTTGAGTGGGAAGATTGTCTAGAGTTCAGGGTCAAAAGACAAAAATCTAAGATTTGTGACTTTTGACGTTTGAAAGTAGGATTCCTGCTTCTTCACCTATATACGAGTTATGAATCGCAAATTCCGACCCCAACCCAGTTACAATTTGTAATGAAACTGAGAAGGAAAGACGGAATGCGTGTTGCAATCGTAGGTGCGGGGCTTGCTGGACTAGCAACCGCTGTAGATTTAGCTGATGCTGGCTGTGAAATCCAGATTTTCGAGTCCCGTCCATTTATTGGTGGAAAAGTTAGCAGTTGGATAGATGGCAATGGTAACCATATTGAAATGGGATTGCACGTCTTCTTTGGCAACTACTATCAATTGTTAGCATTGATGGAAAAAGTGGGGGCAGGGAACAACCTGCGTCCAAAAGACCATACTCATACTTTCATTAACAAGGGAGGGAGTATAGGAGAATTAGATTTTCGTTTCTTCATGGGTGCGCCGTTTCATGGATTAAAGGCATTTTTCACAAGTTCCCAACTTTCAGTATTAGATAAATTGCAAAATGCAGTGGCGCTAGGGACTAGCCCGATAGTCAGGGGTTTGGTAGACTTTAATGGCGCAATGCAAAATATCCGCGACCTAGATAAAGTCAGCTTTGCTGATTGGTTCCGCAGTCACGGTGGTAGCGAGGGTAGTATCAAGCGGATGTGGAATCCCATCGCTTATGCCCTTGGTTTTATTGATTGCGACCACATTTCAGCTCGTTGTATGCTAACTGTTTTCCAGCTATTTGCAGTGAGAACAGAAGCTTCTAAACTGCGAATGCTCGAAGGCTCTCCTTATGAGTACCTGCACAAACCCATTGTGGAATATTTAGAAGCTAGGGGGACAAAGATTTACACTCGGCGTCAAGTGCGGGAAATAAAGTTTACCGAGGACGGAGAACAAACTCACGTCACTGGTTTGGTAGTGGCAAATGGTGATGAGTCCGAGTTGATAACCGCTGATGCCTATGTCGCCGCCTGTGATGTACCGGGAATTCAGCGATTGTTACCTCAAACATGGCGTAAGTGGTCTGAGTTCGATAACATTCACAAATTAGATGCAGTCCCAGTCGCAACCGTGCAACTCCGCTTTGATGGTTGGGTGACGGAACTGCACGACGCCGAAAAACGCAAACAGCTAGAACGTGCGGTAGGAATTGATAATTTACTTTATACCCCTGATGCTGATTTTTCTTGTTTTGCCGATTTAGCGTTGACTAGCCCTGCTGATTATTATCGCGAGGGACAAGGCTCTTTGTTACAGCTTGTACTGACACCGGGAGACCCATTTATTAAGCAAAGTAATGACGCGATCGCATCCCACGTCCTCAAGCAAGTACACGAGCTGTTCCCCTCATCACGAGAGCTAAACATGACCTGGTATAATGTGGTCAAACTGGCTCAGTCTCTCTACCGAGAAGCACCGGGAATGGATATTTACCGTCCCCAGCAAAAGACGCCTATTCCTAACTTTTTTCTCGCAGGTAGCTATACGCAGCAAGATTATATCGATAGTATGGAAGGTGCAACACTTTCAGGCAAGCATGCAGCAAAGGCGATTTTGGAGAGTGTGAAGAAGTCATAAACCACACCAGGCGCAGAGGACGCAAAGAAAGAATGGCAGATTGGTTAGAACACAGCGTACAGGTGGACGTAGAGGCTCCTATTGAGTTAGTATGGGGTCTTTGGTCAGACTTAGAGCAGATGCCCCGTTGGATGAAGTGGATTCAGTCTGTTAAGGTTTCACCCGATAATCCCGAGATTTCTTTATGGACCCTCAATACTGGTGGCTTAGAATTTACTTGGAAATCTCGCATCCTCAAGGTTGTTCCCAAGCAAATCATTCAATGGGAATCTGTAGATGGTTTGCCCAATCAGGGAGCAGTGCGTTTTTACGATCGCCAAGGTAGCAGTATTGTTAAACTCTCTATTGCTTACGCTATCCCCGGTATTCTCGGCAAGATTATGGATAATTTATTTTTAGGGCGCGTGGTGGAATCGACTATAAAAGCCGATTTAGATAGGTTCAGAGAGTATGCTCTCAAGGTGAAATCTTCTTGATGGCTAATGGCTAATTACTAAAAAACTGTTAATAAATGAAAGTAGGGTGGGCACTGCCCACCACTCCAGAAAACTGTATCCCGGCTTGAAGTATCTGACAATAAAAAAATTTAAGTTTGTGCATAATTCAACGAGTAATGGCTAATTGCAATTCACTGTAAGCTATTAGCCATTAACCATTGGCTATCAGCAATCACCAAGTGGGATCGCTATACAAATTAATCGTCAACTGTTGGCGATCTGGTGGAACCGAGCTAATGCATGCGCGGATGGTATCCCCATCTTCTAAATCCACGGCGCAAGCAAAACAGGACCCCATGAGACAACCGGTGGGAATCAATACCCCAGCTCTCTCTGCTACATCCAGCAGTGGTTCTCCTACTTCGGCGTCTACTGTGACATCATCAGGTAAAAAACGGACGCTAACAGTCATGACAGCTTACCTTCAAGACAAAAACGGTGTTAAGTCCAAGTGGCGTTCAACTTCAATAGCAAGGGAGTCTAAAAGGTTTTCCCTTTGTTCTCGGTAGTTTGCAACGCCAGTGGGTAAAGACTTTAATCCCCTTTGTTGACGCAGGCGGTTTAACCAGGCGCGTCGCCAAGGACCGTTGTCAAAAATACCGTGGAGATAAGTTCCCCAAACTGACAGGCAACTATCTACCAACCCTAAATTAGCATCATCAAACAGGGGATAGTAAGCTTGTGGGTCTACTCCTTGAGTTTCTGTACGCGATCGCCCTTGATGGATTTCAAACCCGACAACGGGTAAACCCATTTGCGGATAGTTGGAACTCACTTGTCGCTGACGAGCAATTTTTTGTCCTGTAATCACAGTTTTAATTGGTAATAGTCCCAATCCCTGGTATCTGCCAGCTTGTCCTTCGATTCCCTCTGGGTCTGCTATCATCTGACCTAGTATCTGATAGCCACCACAAATCCCCAAAACTGTACCCCCAGCCGCTGCATAGTGCTGAATTGCTTCTGCCATACCGCTTTTCTGCATTACTAATAAGTCGGGAATTGTGGTCTTTGTACCGGGGATAATGACTGCATCCGGATGCCCCAAATCCTGCTTGGGGCTTAAGTACTTAACTGTAACTGTAGATTCTGATTCTAAAGGGTCAAAGTCTGTAAAGTTAGAGATTCTGGGTAAACGTATAACACTAACATTGAGTTCGGTGTTGGATTTTACCACCTTTCGTTCTAGTAAATCCAGAGAGTCTTCCGCAGGGTATACCTGATCTAGGTAAGGAATCACACCTAACACAGGAATACCAGTACGTTCTTCCAACCACTTTATTCCCGGTTCGAGAAGCGATCGCTGTCCTCGGAACTTATTAATGACTATACCCTTAATTAATTCGCGTTCATCTGGTTCTAGTAACTCCAGAGTTCCCACCACATGAGCAAATGCGCCCCCTCTGTCAATATCAACCACCAGTAGTGTTGATGCATTCAAGTGTTTTGCCACCCGCATATTGGTTAAATCGCGATGCTTGATGTTAATCTCTGCTGGGCTTCCCGCTCCTTCACACACCAGTAAATCAAATTCCGTACCCAAATGCTGCAACGATTCTTCGATTGCTCGCCACCCGACGTCAAAGTATTGTTCGTAATAATCTGACGCACTAACTCTACCCACGTGCTTGCCTTTGATGATGACTTGAGAAGTCATATCTCCTTGAGGCTTTAACAATATTGGGTTCATTTCTACCCAAGGAACAACTCCAGCTGCCCATGCTTGCACTGCCTGGGCGTAACCAATCTCTCCACCATTAGGGGTCACATAAGCATTTAAAGCCATATTTTGACCTTTAAAGGGAGCCACTCGCCAACCACGGCGCGATAATATGCGACAAATAGCCGCAGTTAACAAGGATTTCCCTGCGTGGGATGTTGTTCCCACCACCATAATTGCTTTCATAACTAACTTTCTTTTGTTCCAGTCGGGTCTGAGTGATTCACGGGGGAAAGAGTGAGTCATTGGTCATTAGGTATTTGACAAATGACTATTGACAAATGGCAATCCACTTGCTTTCACCACTTAAGCCAGGTGGCAATGGTAAAGACTTCATGGGTGGAGTTTACGCTTCCGTATTTATTGTTCCCTTTTACCCCAAACTATTAACACTTGTCAGGGATTGATTATCAGTTACCAACGATAACTGAATCATTGTTTACCGTTACGTGTTAAGCCTCTGTTTTAAAAAGGTAGCCTCAACCAACGGATTGTCGCATTGTAAAGGCGATCGCTCCACGAGGGAGTACGCCAGGATTTCTGGTAGCACTGTTCTACTAACTGGCGACCTAAGGGAGTCAGACGGAAACTATCCGTAATTCCCTGACCATCAACTTCTCGCCGCAATACACCCACTTGAATCAACCATACCAGATCGTTATCTGCTGACAATTCTGATAACGAGCGTTTTGTGAACCCCTTCTCGACACCTTTCTTACCAATAATCTCGCCTAATGCCACACGATGAGAGAGCATTTCTTCAAACAGACAAAAATGAAACGGAGAACACGCAAGTGCCCTTTCGGCTCGTTCTATAGTTTTACGAGGGTAGCTAAAGATTTTTTGGCTTTGAGAACTGGCAACAGACATTCTAACTCTCTCGGTATATTTTCTTTTAAGAGAGGAATCTAACGCTGTAAATAACAAGCATTAGGTGTAGGTTTAATATATATTTATATTTTACAGCAATTCACAACAAAAGCCCACAAACTGAAACAACATCCTCAGCAGGGATGCCTTTCTTTGGTGAAAAAGTGCAAAAAAAAATACAAAAACTTTGATACAATAACCCCTGCTAGGGAAAACAGTGTTAGTTTCTACCACTAATGCCGTCCATAAAGCGAAAGCTGATTGGTAGAGCAGGCTGGTTGCAAAATCTTACTAAGATTGTTTCCCGTTCAAACTAACCTCTGTATTTAGAAGAGATACTAACAACTATGCCTTTAGCAGTTGGTAACGAAGCACCGAACTTTACCGTCCAAGACACTAACGGCAACACCGTATCATTGTCTGATTTCAAGGGCAAAACAGTGGTTTTGTATTTCTACCCCAAAGATGACACTCCAGGTTGCACCAAGCAAGCTTGCAGCTTTAGAGATGCCAGTGAAGACTATAAGGGCAAAGATATAGTAGTCTTGGGAGTTAGTGTTGACGATCTCGCCTCCCATCAGGCGTTTACCCAAAAATACAATCTAAATTTCCCGTTGTTGGCTGACACCGACCAAACTCTTACTAAAGCTTATGATGTCGATGGTGGTGGCTATTCCAAGCGTGTCACCTACGTCATTGATGGCAATGGCAAAATTATTCACGTTGACGCTAGTGTAAATACGTCAACCCATGCTAGCGATGTTTTGGCTGCATTAGGGCAAGGAACTGTAACTTGATTCCTACCCATAGTTACCCTTCCATACCTAAAAAAGGGTAACTATGTGTCAAAATATGCACGAGCGCAATGCTCACAACGTCCCCCTCGACTTGGCTGCAGTTGAAACTGCTCCTGTTGCAATCAGCGCTCCTGCAATCAACGGTTAATCATTGCCTAACACGACTAAAAAGCATCAATAATTAGGTAAAAGGCGCTCTCTTATTCAGGGAGCGCTTTGTGCTTTTGCAGATAGCTACAGATAAAATAAGGATTGAAACAGGTCTGACGGGAAGGGAGTAAAAAGCACCTACTTGAGAACTACTGTAGTTTACTGGTGCTAAGCAGTTTATACATTTGTGGCTTACCAAAGGATGAGGCTACAAATCATTCCTGAGGTTGAAAATTGGATAGTTGTAACTGTGGTATGAACCTAAAAGACAACGCAGTTCATTAGGTATCGCAAGGTTCACGCTCATGCTGTTCATGCCTCATAATTTCCTGCTCCTATGGCTAATTCAACTGCTGTCAATTGGAGTACTTGGTGGAGGAATATACATTCTCTATGAGTGGTACGAAGGAGAACTTGTAGGAACGTCTTACTTAGTAGCTGGAATAGTCATGGTTCTGTGGTCTTTTGGCGGTCGTTTTATCAGTTTGCCTCTGCTGCGCCGTCCTGGAGTCGAGGAACCCAAGTTTATGCGTAGCAAAACCGTGCAGCGCTTGCAACGACCAGATGGGAGTGTATTGCAAGTAGAGTTTTTTGGTCTTCAAGATGGGCAACCAATTATCTTGTCACACGGTTGGGGACCAAATAGTACTGTATGGTATTATGCCAAGCGACAACTTAGCGATCGCTACCGAGTCATTGTTTGGGATCTACCAGGGCTGGGAAAATCCTCTAGACCGAAAAATAACGATTACTCTCTAGAAAAATACGCCCGTGATTTAGAAGCTGTTGTCGCTATAGCAGGAGATAAGCCAGTTATCTTGTTGGGGCATAGCATGGGTGGCATGATTAACCTAACATTCTGTAGGCTGTTTCCCGAGCATTTGGGGAATCGGGTGGCTGGCTTAATTCTTGTGGATACTACTGACACCAATCCGCTTAAAACTTGTATATTTAGCAATCTTGTACGTAAATTGCAGAAGCCTCTGCTCAAACCTGTCTTGTACCTTACTATACTGCTATCACCTATATTTTGGTTGATGACTTGGCTCTCCTATTTCAATGGTTTGCTTTACATCAGCGTAGAAGTGTCTGGATTTACTGGTACTGAAACACGCGGTCAACTCAATTTTGCAGCTTTATTATCAGCATTGGGTTCTCCCGGAGTTCTGGCTCGTGGTACCCTGGCAATGTTCAAGTTTGATGAAACAAAAACACTCGAAACTATTAATGTGCCCGTGTTGGTAGTATGCGGAGCTTCAGATATAGCAACTAAACCTGTGGCAAGCGATCGCATGGCAGCAGAATTACCTTACTCTGAGAGAATCACCATAAAACCAGGTGGACATATGGCATTAATGGAACAAAACCAGCAGTTTGCCGAAGCAGTCAGCACGTTTTGTGCTAAATCCTCTTAGGGGCGTTATTTACTCTAGTTCCCATTTAAGACTTTACGGAACACTATCTTGTCAGCGCCCGCTGTGTAAAAATCCCGGATGCGAGCCTCTTCCTCGTAGCCACATTTCATGTAGAACGCCCGTGTGCGATCGAAGCTTGCTAAAGTTTCCACCAATAGCATTCGCCCACCGCGTGCTTTCAAAGTTTCCTCAACATAGCGCATTAGTTTCCCACCTCTTCCTTTTCCCTGGTGGTCGGGGCGAATGGCTATCAATTGTAGATTCCACGTTTGCTCGGTCATCCGTTCGGGCTCACAGTAAGCGACCCCCACTGGTCCATCTTCGTCATCATCGTCGGTAATCCAAAAAGCATCGTTGTCGCTGTTACCGTCGAGGTAGTCAGCCAGCATTTTGCCAAGCGCCTCAAGCTCGTTCGGCTGGAAACCGATTGTATTGGCTACGCTAATCAGCGCCTCTGCATCTTCGGGTTTTGTAGGTCGGAGCATGGAGAAATTTAGTTTGTGCTTATATTTACTGAATACCGAAAATTTGGCTCTTCTTACATTTAGTCACGTTTTTGACATCCATATTTCTAAGTGCAAAATTTAAGTTAAAACATTGTGACTTCAAACTCTAAATCACCGAGCCTAATTTTACTGCCAACTGTAAGTAACGCGGGGGCTGAGGGTTGATTTACTTCTTGGGATACAAGTTGCAGCCCGTTCACAAATGTACCGTTACGACTGGCAAGATCCACAATCTGAAGTTTTTGATTGACCCACTGCACGATCGCATGATGCCGCGATACAGTAATTATCTGCTCAAGTTCGTAACCGCTCAAATCGATGTCAACAATGATATGAGGTGGATGATTCCGCCCAATTAGCGATCGCAATCGATTCAATGGAAAACTATTCTGAGCTTTCGGACCATTACGTACCACTAGATAAGCCGTATCGGGAGTCAATTGGCTCAGTCCAGGAATTGGATCGTAACCCAGACCAGCAAACATATCAACCTCCTAAAAAAGGATAAAATATGAAGGATAAAGGCTGAAGGATTAAGGATTAAATCATTTGTCAGTAAAATGTCTTTCATACTTCATCCTTCATACTTCATACTTTATTTGTCGGGTTGTTGTGAGTAAACCTGTAGTTTGGTGTGGACTGAGTTTACCTGTTTTTTGAAGATAATCTAATTGCTGAGAAGCTTCATTAGCAATTGTTGTTTGACCTGATTTTAAAGCTGCTACTTGAATCTGACTCAAGAGTTCCCCTGTAAGCAGAGGATCGCGAGTCAAGGTAAGTTCGGTGCTGTAGCGATTGATGTCCCAGCAAAGACGATCGCGATCTACCTCTTGATTAATTTGCTGTGCTTCTCGGTAGGAGGGAGTCACTTGCAGGGAAAGAGGAGGCGAAGGAGAGGGAGAAGATGATAACTGAACTTGGACTATCGCGTAGTAACCTGGTTGTTGATTGGCACTCAATGCGGGGACTTCCAAAGCCAACAGTATATCGGTTGCAGTATTGACTCGCAAGTTTGGTAGGTGAATCTCTTGGGAGGTTGTTTCTGTCAAGGGAAGGTAATCAGGACGTAACTGACAGCATCGTTTTAGCTTAACTCCAGTCGCTAAATTCAACTTCAGAATCGCATCTGTTGCTGCAATGGCTTGTACCGCCTGCAACCGTTCTTGAAGTTGAGGTGTGAGTAGCGTTGGATTATCTGCATACATAAATGACCCTTGTCCGCGATCGCTTAAACTGACGAGTAAGGCTGAATTAAAATGGGCAGCATTTCCCAATCCTACGGTACATAGAGTGATGCCGTCTTCTGCCATCTTCTTAGCTTGCTCAATCAAAATGGCTGCATCCTCCAACACTTCTCCTTGTCCAGTTGTAGGATGCCCATCTGTAATTAAAATTCCTACCCTTGCTCTGCCAGTATCTGAAGATAATTCAGACTGAATCCAACTTAAAGCTAAATCTGTCCTGGTAACTCCTTCAGCAACTAACTTCTGTAGAACTGACTGCAGTTTATCCAGCTGAGTGTTTTGCAGATTCTGCACCAAAGGAGTCACCCAGTCAGCAAAACTAGCTACGGACAAGCAATCGCTTTCTCGTAACTGAGACGCTAACGCCTGAGTTGCTGCTTTTGCCTCTTTCCACTTTTCACCTTGCATTGATGCACTAGCATCTAGAGCAATTGCCAATTGCAAAGGCAAGTTTGCCCTCTGTCTTGGGACGTCACCCGAAAACGGTAGAATCCGAACGCGCAGAATATGTTCTGAGAGTTGCGAACTAACTTTAGCAGAGCGGTCCCAATCAAGTTGCAGGTTGAACATAACACGTAAAATAATCTAATAACGCCGCATCTCGTTCAAGAACTTGTTCTGATATCGCAAAAACTCTTGGCGTGATTCTTGAGAACGGCGCTTGCGATCTGCATCAATATCCTTTCGCAAATTCTCAAGTTCCCGAATCCGATGCTGTCTATCTTTAAGAAACTCGCCTTGATATCTGAGATACTCGCTGTGCCATTCCCGAAAGCGACGTTCACCATCCCGCACCAACATCTGCCGATAGTGCTCGTGAGACAGTAAGTGCGGAGGAACATTAGATAGATCTGCCATGATTAAAGACCTGAAAGTAAAGGGTCATCGAAAGGAAACAGAAGGTTAAGAAGCTTATAAATCATCTTTCAGCGTACCTTGCCTTCTGCCTCCAACTTCTAGTACTATAACCGCTTCCATTGTTTCATTAACCATCGCCTCCGGGCTTCACCAGCTAGCATTTTAGCTGTAGCACCATGAGCACGGGCGCGATCGCTGGCTGACAAGTCCAAACCGCTTAAAGTTTGGCAAGCCCGGAAACTAGAAATCGTTGCACCCGTGCGAATTTGGCGCATGGTGCGAATTAGAATCACCGTTTCACCTCCGAACGTTTAGTGCTGGTTGTGTTTGTAGTTAGCAGTTCTTGAAATAAGTCTTGTAGAATCAGCTTTGACTCCTGTAAGGACAGTTTAGAACGGGAAAGTAAAACATCCATACAGATATCTCGAAAATCGTTGCTATTGATGTCTACAGGGATATTCTGATTTTTGCAGACTTTAGCGATGATTAGACAAGCTCTTAAACCAGAAGCCTTTTCATTTTTTGTGCGCTGATGGAAGCACTTGACTAATTGGACAATAACTAAGGCGCTCTTACGAGCCAAACCTGCTTTTTGGACGAGAATTTCCTGTTGGGTTGTTTCGTCTGGTTCGGGGATATCTATTGTAACCAAGCGATCCATCAGAGCATCTTGAGTGGCGTGTACCCCGCAATACTCCTCTGGATTCGAGGTAAAGATTGCGCGGAACTCAGGATGGACGCGGATGTATTCTTGGCGATTGGCAGCTGCTGGCAACACTAACAGCTTTTCCTCTAATGCCGAAAGCAGGACGTTGTTTACCTCAGGACGAGAACGATTGAATTCATCGTAAACTAGGGTGAAGCCTTCACGGCAAGCTGTCGTTAAACGGGAATCTACCCAGGATTCACGGAATTCATCTTCCATCTTGACAACGTTATGGATGTAGTTGTCTACAATCTTCTTGCGGCTGTAGCCTCGTTGATTGCCGATTAAATCGGAAGATTTGTATTCATCGTCACCAAATACCAGTAAGATGGGGCGTTCTAGCATATTCGCTAGATGAACTGCTAATGTTGTTTTGCCCGTACCTGCTGGACCCCGCAAATGGACGGAGAATCCTGTTTGCAGGTAGCGCAAGGCTCGTTTGGTCAGATTGCTGACTTTCGGCGTTTCGATGAAATTTTGTGAATTAATTTGGAGAACTGTAGCCACAACTAACTCCAACTATGATTATTAGAGTTCACCCCAGGAGTTAGGGGGTTTGCTCTGACAGGGACATCAGGTTTGATATTGCCGAATGAGGGTGCTGTTCCCCAAACGTAATCTTGCAAAGCAGCTATAAAAGCGGCTCGTTCCTGAGCTTGTTCTGTCCAAGTTTCTTGTTGCTGCATTCGCGTTTCTTCTAAGAAAGCAGCGACCTCGGCTTGCAAGGTGGTATGGAAACTATTTAACGACTCCCGCATGACAGCAGCCATAGCAGTACGTTCGGCAGTTGCGTTGTGCAGAAATTCTGCTGTTTCTGCCGCTAAGTTTTGGCAAAACTCTTCCAGCCAAGCCCGTTGATACTGATGCAAGGCTGCCATTTCTGCCTGAATTTGCTGCCGGTTTTCTAGCACATTCTGTTGGCGTTGGCGAACTTCTTGTTCGCGCTGCTGCCGTGCAGCATACCATTGTTCTCTAAGAGACACAATTTAAGCTCCTTCCCCGCTATACCTTAAAAAAAGTAGAAATTAACTTCTCTCTATCCACTTTCGATTTTTAATACTGAAAAGGTCTGCTACTGCGGTTTAGCAACAGGCAGACTAACTAAAATGAGAATCAAATGGGAGATAACTTGACTTAGGCAGCTGGTACAGCAGCTTGAGCAGTCAGACCAACAGCTTCAGCGTACTTCAAGTACGTTTCTACTGATGCTATGACTACCCTTGCTTCTACTGCTAGCAATTCAATACCAACTAACGATACCCTTGCCCACAAATCGATGACGACACCTTTGTCAAGGATGCGATCGATAACTTCTGCAAGGCTGGAGGATGAGTTTACTTTTTCAACAGCCACAATCGGGTCACTCCAAAATTTTACATAGATTTTAAAAACCTGTTGTTGCGAGAGTCCACAAAAGACACCTCTGTTTTAGCTGGCAAGATAATTTTCCAGGTTCAATTTCAGGTTTTTCTTCAGATTACGAACAACTTGAGTCATATTTATGACTCCTCGCTATTATTACCTATATATTTTTGATTTTGATGTTAAATTTTTTAACTCGTTTAGTAATAATTCTCAATCATTTATCATAATTTGAGTCTTAAACTAAATTCTATTTCTAAGTCTAAAATCCTTAGATTTAAAGTATTTTAATCTTTGTAATTCTCTCAGTTAGAAAAGCCTGTATACTTAAGATGTCACTGTTATAATTCGCACAATTGCTGAACCGTCTTCTATCAATCTTGTGAGAGAAGAATCTGAAACTCCTACGGGATAAGACTTTTACCAAAAACTTCGATTTCAGCCATTCTGTTAGAAAATAAACGCTCAAATTCCTGCTCCGTCTACAGTTGGAGAATTGGTTCTCATTTTTTTATCGAGAGTGATTAAACAGGGGTATTCGTCTACAAATTTTATCGTTTTGGCTGCCTCTCGTGCCCCAAACATAGTTCAGTAGACCTTTTATGTCACTCTATTTAATTACTTTCTGACAAGAGTAATAAAAGATCGCTAACAGAAAAAATGCTTATCCGTTACGAAGATGCGATCGCCAGTCACTTTCATAAGTCATCATCAAGTCCCGGCGTCAAGTATTGCCTCACTTGTTGGGTTATTTCATTCAAACTAAGCTGGAGGTCGGCATAGTATTGGTTAATTTGGATCTCATCACCTTGCTTTAAACTATCTTGCAACTGCCGACTCAAGTTTTTAATGCCCTTGCGGAGATTGCAACAGAACTCTCAAGTTACCGATTTTTGTTGGCAGTGTCCACTAACAGGGAATGGTGGGCAGTGCCCACCCTACTTTTGTGCCCACCAATAGGGAAGAAGTTATTGCGCTGTTACTGTACGTTCACTTATTTTGAACAAAGATGTTGAGCGCAGTCCGTACCTATAAGGAAGTTTAGGTAGGGTTAGCGAAACCAGTATAGAAATGCGTAGCAACGATTTATTCGGGGTTCTCTT
>NZ_BAAFZH010000061.1:0-74137 GCF_054684315.1 Scytonema sp. NUACC21
GGCTTTCACTAAGCGAATGTAGCCCAACAATTTTAAATTCCAAGCGTCTAGAAATACATCATCGCTCAGGTCAAGGAACGAGCCTGCACGAGCTGACCCAGCATTATTGATTAAAATATCAATCTGTCCAAACTGTGCCAGTGTAGTTGAGACAACTTTATCAACACTTTCTGCTTGGGTCAGATCGGCACTGAGAGCAATGACTTTCGCCCCTGGTGTAGGTAGGGACTGGATAGCACTAACTGCATTTTCTAATCGTTCTGGGCTGCGAGCTGCAATAGTGACATTCACACCTTCACTATAGAGGGCTTTGGCAACAGCTAAACCGATGCCCGCACTACCACCTGTAACAATTGCTGTTTTACCTGATAGTTGTAGTTCTAAGCTCATAAGATAAATTCCTCGATTTGATAGTCTAACTATGTACGCTCTTTTGAGAACGAGGGGATACGAAGATTTCTACAACAGTTACCAGCTGCTCAAAATTAACGTGTGATTATTAACTCTTGGCTGTCAAAGTTTCTTGGGAAAGAGTTGTAATGATATCGACCATCGCACGATTTCTATCGCTTTCTTCTGGTGTTTCTTTGCCCAAAGACGTTTCCTTTACTAGGCGGTAAATATCAGCCGCCCCTTGAAAAATTCGCTCTGTTAATTCTAACGCTTCAAAGGTTTCTGCTATTTCTTCCATTTCCCCGATCCACCGATGTGCTTTTGGCGTCATGGATGGAATGGAACGGGACAGTATTTTGACTAGTTCTGGTTGGCTACTCGATACTTCGTCCCAGAGTTGTTCGTCTAAACCGAGGCGATGGGCTGCAATTAGTAATTCTGTGCCAATTGCTGTCAATCCTTTTGTTAAGGCTGCATAGCACATCTTCAAACCAGAAGCATTACCAATTTCATCGCCAATCACCCGTATATCTAATCCATAATCCCGCAGTTCTTGGAGTTCAATTGCCTGTTGTCCTGATGCATAGATGCGGGTGCGGTTCGGCACACGTGGAGGCGGGCCAATGATTGATGCATCGACAAATTGTCCGCCCTTTGATTTGATAATGTGGGCAATACTTTTTACTTTCTGGGGTGATATGGCGTTACAGTCAACGTATAAAATGCTTTTGCCAAGACTACCTATTACCTGAGCTACTTGTTGTGCTGCTTCAGTTGCAGCGGCAGGTACTAAAACTGATAGCACTACATCTGATTCAATCACCAGTTGTTTAAGGGAGCCGACATCCACGATGTTAGCTGCGGCGGCTAATTGTCGAGTGCGATCGCTCCGTTCGTCCAAAGCCGCAATCGTCTTTAATCCATGTTGATTGAGTACAGCTGCTATGGCCTGCCCCATATCACCCGGACTTAAAATACCAACAGTGTGAATTTGCATGGAAAGCTTAATTCCAAAATGCTACTCAAAGAGTACCGATCTGCTAGGCTGGGCTTAGCTCCCTGTACTCGTTATTCAATATGGTCTTGGAGCTTGAGTTACGAACAAAAGTACGGTAATCTAATGAGTATACTGTATTTTTACCAAACAAGAACTTACCACATATCTATCTTAGGAAGCAAGTAATTAAATGACTCAAAAAGCAGAAGTACCTCAATTGACTACTAATTCAAGTCTAGGCAAATCTGTGTAAACCTATCCTAACCCCTATCTTCAAGACAGACATCTGTGAAAAAGAATGTAAAGACGCTTTCATTCAACGTGTCTCTACAAGGGTTGTCGATAACGCATAATTAATTTCCAAGCCTATGCCTAGTGCTATCAATAGTCAACTATGTTTGGAGAGCGGGAACAGCCTTGTTGTTCATTTGGTTTGCAAGAAAGCAAAGATTATTGCTTTTATATTACTCTGATAAAAGAAAACCACTTTACCTTTTAAAGAACTTGCTTTGAAAACAATAATTAGACTAGTACATGAAAAAGATGCATCACAAATGCTGACGATTTATGCACCGATTGTCCGCGAAACAACAATTTCCTTTGAGCTAGAACCACCAAGCGAAGCGGAGTTTCAAAAGCGGATCGCGAGCTATCAACAGCAGATGCCTTGGCTAGTTTGCGAAGTCAATAGTGAGGTTGTAGCCTACACTTATGCTAGCCCTTATCGTACCCGCATGGCTTACCAATGGTCTGTAGAATCATCGGTGTACGTCAGTGTGAATCATCGCAGAAAAGGAATTGCCAAAGCCTTGTATACTAAACTTTTTCAGTTACTGCAGCTGCAAGGATTTTATAACGTTGTTGCCGCGATCGCTTTACCCAATCAACCAAGTGTAGCTGTACATGAGGCTGTTGGTTTTTCACCTGTAGGAGTGTTTCACCGGATTGGGTATAAATTTGGTAAGTGGCATGATGTAGGATATTGGCAATTATCTCTCCAATCAGAGCAATCTTTCTTGGCTCATGGTGAGGATTCTACAACAGCTATCAGTCCACCTCTTTCTATCTCAGAAATAGAGAAATCACCTCAGTGGGATGAGGTATTAAAAAGTGGGCATTTGCTGCTGCAAGTTTAATTCTGTATTCAAAAATATCACTTGTTTATGGGACAAGGAAGACAAGGGAAAGAGCCATATCAAGTCCAGTTGAAGACTTATCATAAAAACTTTAGGGGTCTGGGAGACAATACCGCATCGTTTGAGTCTCAAACCATCGTCTCACCACTCCAAAATAGTTTGTAATATTTAATGTTTGATAAACGAATAATTCGTGTATCATATATTTATGTTTCGCAATACACATTTTTTGTATGTGTTGTGTAAGAAAAAAATATAAAGATTATTCCCCCTCTTCCCTTCTTTAATAACAGAACATACGCATAGCGTTTCCCCCAGAGAGAGCAACATGACAACAACGACTGACCCCGATTTCGGTGCTCGCAAGGCACTACGCCTACTTGGTCCCGATCCGGAAAACTGGGTGAGCGATCGCCCTGGTATCGACCACAACGTCATAATAGTAGGTGGTAGCGGCAGTGGTAGCACCTTTGCATTTGCGCTACGACGTGCTGGTATCGGTCACGTAACTGTAATTGATGCAGCGGAGGATGAGACCCGTGCTGGTGTGTGGCTCACGCGAGCGCGGATGAAGAAACTACGCACACCCAAGAACTTACCCGGTCCCGAATTGGGTATTCCGGAACTGTCTTTCCAAGCATGGTACGAGGCACGGCACGGGACTGAAGCCTATGCAGCACTCGATCGCATTCCAAGAGTGACATGGGCTGAGTACCTCAGCTGGTATCGGCAAATCCTGGGCATTTCAGTTAGGTACAAAACGAAGTTGGTGCGGATCGAGCCAGCAGAAAGTTTTTTTCGCCTGCACCTTGAGGTAAACGGTGTCCCGCAGGTGGAGACCACACGCAAGATTATCTTTGCTAACGGTGTAGCTGGTACTGGTGGCCCATACATACCGCCTGTATTGACTGACTTACCACGTAAACTATATGCTCATACCGCTGATGCGATTGACTTCGCTGCACTGCGCGGTAAGACTGTGGCAGTGATGGGTGCGGCAGCCTCAGCTTTTGACGCAGCAGGGGTGGCACTGGAATCAGGAGCGAAGGCAGTACACTTGTTTGCACGACGTTCGGCGATCGCATCTCTGCCAGTGATTCGGGTGCGGGGTTACCCTGGTGCTTATTACAACTATCCACAACTGCCCGATTCAGCTCGCTGGTTCCAGGCTTGGCGCTTTCGCAAAGCAGGCTCCACACCACCACCTGATGCAATTGAGCGAGCAATCGCGTTTTCAAACTTCCACTTGCATTTGTCTGCACCTTGGAGAACCGCTCAGGAAAAAGGCGGTCGTATCGTCGCCCAGGTAAATGATGATATTTTCGAGTTTGATTTTGCGATCGCCGGCACCGGTTACTTTGTCGATCCGACAAAACGTCCCGAATTAGCCGACTTTGCCCATCACATCGCCCTCTGGCGCGATCGCTACGAGCCTCCAGCCGACCAGCGCGACGACGATTTAGGGACACATCCCTACCTTGGCAGCGCCCACGAATACCTAGAAAAAGTACCCGGCACCGCCCCTTACCTCAAGGACATCCATGTTTTCAACCCAGCAGGTTTCGTGAGCTTCGGGCTACCTATCGGTGACGTACCTAGCATCCGGCGTGACGTGCCAGCAATAGTAGGACGCATTAGCCACGACTTATTTTTCGCAGACTGGGAGCAGCACGAAGCACGCATTACCAGCGACAACATCGCGCCGGACTTTCAGGACTCACTGTACGCCAAAGCAGTGTGGAAACAGTCAGCAACGGTGGCAGTTAGTTAGTAGAGAGGACTGGAGACAAGGGAGACAAGGAGAAAATAGCAATCCCCAATCCAAAATCCAAAATCCACCCATCCCCAATCCAAAATCCAAAATCCAAAATTCAAAATCCACCTATCCCCAATCCAAAATCCAAAATCTACCCATCCCCAAACTTTAGGAGTAACGAATATGCCAGTAGAACAACGCTCTTACAACAGTAGCAATGGTTCATTACCATATCTTTTCTCATCAGTCGCTGACAATGCTAGTAAACCCGCGCCCCTTGTACTTTTTCTACATGGAGCGAGAGATCGCGGTAACGATTTAAATGTGCTGCTAAAATGGGGTCTACCTCGTTTCGTAGATATTTCCAGCCCATTACCTTATGTCTTTGCAGCCCCCCAACTTCCTGAAGGACAGACTTGGGTAGAGCGAGAGTCAGATGTTATTGCTTTGCTTGACGATCTCATCGCCTCTCATCCCATCGATCCATATCGTGTAATCTTATCTGGGTTCAGCTTAGGTACGGCTGGTGCTTGGCATATCGCCGCTTCCCATCCCGGACGCTTCGCTGGTTTGGTAGCAGTATCAGGTCGTGTACCCAAGACCTTAGAGGAAACTCAATTAGCTGCGCTCAAAGAAATTCCCATCCAAATATTCCAAGGAGGAAAAGACGAAAAACTACCAATTGAGGATACAGAGTCTATTGTCGCTACTTTGCGCGGACTGGGGGGGACAGTAGATTTTACTGTACTGCCTGATGGGGATCATTTTATTGCCGACGAAGTGTACAGCGATCCGAAGTTGCAACAGTGGCTGGTTTCACAGAGCCGTCGCAATACTGCCTTAGTTGTCTGAAGCTAGGACTAAACGCACAGTTTGTCATTGCAGACATGGCAAAACCTTTGCCATTTCAGAGTGCAAGCTTTGATGCTGTCATGTCCAATGTTGCCATCCATATGTTTTCAGAATCTTGATGTGTTTTCTAGTTTGGTGAAGTCTCCGATCTGGCTACATAAGCAAAAGCCAATGATGGTGCTCATCCAAAAGCAGACGGTTATGCAGAATTTGCCTCACTCGTACAAACTTAGGAAGGTTGGTTAAATTGGTTCACACCTTAAACACATACCCTTTTAGTTATGCCATCGCATTCTATTTAGAAATTCCAACACTTTCTGAATCAACTACTCTCAATCAACAACATCGCCATGACGTTACCAACTACGAATCTCGGTAAAACAGGATTGACTGTTTCGCGCCTTTGTCTTGGTACCATGACTTTTGGATTGCAGACTGATGAAGAAACTTCCAGGGTTATCCTTGACACAGCCGCCGATGCTGGTATTAACTTTTTGGATACAGCTGATGTTTATCCCCTTGGTGGTGGGATTACTACGGCTGGACGCACCGAAGAAATCATTGGTCGCTGGCTTAAATGGCAACGCGAACATTTTATCCTAGCTACCAAAGCTGTAGGCAAAGTTGGTCCTGCACCTTGGGATCGAGGTGCTTCGCGCAAACATCTTTTAGATGCGATCGATGCTTCCCTCAGACGGCTGGAAACCGATTATGTAGATTTGTATCAATTGCACTCTGATGATGTTTCAACCCCCCTGGATGAAACTTTAGAAGCCCTGGACACAATAGTTCGTGCTGGTAAAGCACGCTATATTGGCGTTTCTAACTTCTTAGCGTACCGACTCAGCCGCGCTTTAGGTCGCGCTGATGTTCGCAATCTAACTCGCTTCGTCTCAATTCAGCCCCGCTACAATTTGTTGTTTCGCGAAATTGAGAGAGAACTTTTACCCCTAGCGAAAGAAGAAGGGCTGGGTGTAATTCCTTACAATCCATTGGCAGGAGGTTTGCTCACTGGTAAACATAATCTTGCTCAAGGTCCCACTGCAGGAACTCGTTTCACTTTAGGTGAGGCTGCTGAACGTTATCAAGAACGTTATTGGCACGATCGCGAGTTCAATACTGTGGAGGAATTACGCACAGTAGCAGATTTGGCTGGGTTGTCACTCACCACCCTAGCGGTAGCTTGGGTATTGGCTAATCCGATTATCACTGCCCCTATCATTGGCGCTAGCCGTCCAGAACAACTTGCTGAGACCCTCAAGGCAGTAGAAGTAAAACTTGACGACAGTTTGAAACAAAAACTAGACGATTTAACTGCTGAATACCGAAGGGGAGATTCTCTGCGTTAGGGGTGACTTTATTTAACACCACCGGACGGCTTATCTAGCCGTCCATTTTTATTTTGCACTTATAGCTTCACCACACGAGATGACTTTCACGATGAAATCCAAACAATTAACACCCTTTCAACGTGCTGCGGATGCGCCAGCTTTACCATCAACTCCATTCAAGTTCATTTGCTATTTCGTTAACCAATTCCGGTGGTGGTATGTGGCAATGGTCGTCCTGGAGGTGATGCACGCAACCTGTAGCATTATGTTGCCTTATGCCATTGGCGAGATTATCCGGAGTGTGACGCGATCGACAGGCGGTAGCAAGCCCATTCTTGATGCCATGACTCAGCCCCTGATGCTCTTTACTGCCTTAAGTGTAGGTGAAGTCGTATTCGGGCGTTCCGCTGGGCTTTTGCAGACTATCCTCCATCCGCTCCACCGACAGCACATCGTTAGATCCCTATATGCCTACTTGCAGCAACATTCCCATCGCTACCTAAGTAGCAGTTTTGCTGGAGCATTGGCACATCGTATTAGCGAAACCTCTTTAGGTGTGACCCAGACGATGCAAATGCTGATTACTGAATTTATGCCCGTCATTATCGTGTATGCTGTTGCTACAATGTTACTGTATCATGCCTATCCTCCACTTGCTGCATTAGTGGGGGTATGGGCAGTTCTCTTCATTAGTATTTCATTTTGGCTGGCAACTCGCTGCCGAATTTACTCTCGCAAAGCCGCAGACGCAAGAAGTGAGACAACCGGCATCATTGTAGATGCAGTCACAAATCTTATCAGTAGCCGACTGTTTGCTCGTCTGGGTTTTGGGGGAATTAATTATTATGCCACCTACGGGCAGTGAAACTGGCGAACGCAATGCCGATTTAACTTATCAGTTAAGAGCTTGGAATCGCCAAAACAAGCTAGGAAAATCTTTTGACTCTTCTACTGGTTTCAAACTTCCTAACGGTGCGGAACGCTCTCCAGATGCGTCTTGGGTGAAAATGGAACAGTGGAATATTTTGACTCAAGCCGAAAAAGAAAGATTTGCTCCTTTGTGCCCCGATTTTGTAGTTGAATTAATGTCCCCCAGTGATTCCCTAGAAAAAACACGCGCCAAAATGAGGGAATATATGGATAATGGAGCAAGACTGGGATGGTTAATTAATCGCCAACAGCAGCAGGTAGAAATTTATCGTCCCAATCAAGAAGTTGAAATTTTACAAAGTCCACAAACTTTATCGGGAGAGGATGTTTTACCAGGGTTTGTTTTGGATTTGGCAGAAATCTGGTGAATATGGACAATAAAACTTTGACGTATTGCCAGTTTTGGGAATTGGTAGGTTGGGTAGAGCGTTAGCGTTACCCAACAAATCTGACAAATGTTGGGTTTCATGCTTCAACCCAACCTACGGGCTTTTGAGATAGAGCAACGCTGTATGAGTGACCCCATTTGCCTTGACAAAGCAGCTACCTACTACATATAATTTTATATAACGACTGTTCGATATAAATAAAATTATATGCCAAAGCTCGTAGACCATGACTTGTATCGTAAAGAATTACTGAGTAAATGCTTTGACTTATTTGCGGAAAAAGGATACAGCGCTATTACGATGCGCCAGATAGCTGAAGGCTTGGGTGTATCTACCGGAACTTTGTATCACTACTTCCCCAGTAAAAAAGCATTATTTGAGCAATTGGTGGAAGAAATTTGCGAGCAAGATGTATTATCAGCAATGGCTGAGTTGGAAAAGGCAAAAAATTTAGAAGAACGAGTAGAAGCTTTAGGCAACTTTTTGAATAGGAACGTTGATTATTACACGAAATGGACTTTTTTGTTTGTTGATTTTTGTCAGCATCAAGATTTTAATGAGATGCAGGGTAGTGATGTTTTTAAGCGTTCCAACGAGAAGTACGAACAAGCCTGCTATGAGATATTGGGTGTTCAAGACTCAAACCTTGCATGGTTTATATATAGCCTAATTGATGGCTTATTACTACAACGACTGATGAATAAAGAAAAGGTTTCTATTCCCGAACAATTTGCGTTGTTCAGCAAAATGCTAACGGCATATTTGGAAAAATACCAGCTGAATAAGTAGTAGTTCAGAATTACATATAGAACAGCTAATTACAAGGAATTACCATGAACATCAAAGTTTTATCTAAACCTAAAAATCAATGGTTAATTGCGCTAGTTTTGGGAGCCACAGCCATCATGGGTGGAACTATTGTTTATAGCATTTCTCAGTTTGGGGGAGTCAATCAAAAAGTCGAACCAGTGGAAACGACTTCACCAATGAAAAAAGTGACAGCCTTGGGGAGGTTGGAACCAGAAGCGGAGATTATTAAGCTGTCTGCGCCTCTATCGTTGGATGGCGATCGCCTTACCCAACTTTTAGTTAAAGAGGGAGACCAAGTCAAAGCCGGACAGGTTGTAGCAATTCTCGATTCGCGGGATAGATTAGAAGATGCTCTCAAACAAGCACAAGAGCAGGTGAAAATGGCTCAAGCTCGGCTTGCTCAGGTAAAAGCTGGGGCAAAAGCTGGGGAAATAGGAGCTCAAAAAGCCACAATAGAGCGCTTGCAAGCACAGTTACAAACAGACACAATAGCCCAAGAAGAGGCGATCGCCCGTCTGGAGGCACAGTGGCAAGGTGACAGGATAGCGCAAGCATCAACGATTGGGAGACTTGTTGCCGAACTCAACAATGCCCAAACGGAATACCAGCGACATCAGCAATTATACGGTGAAGGAGCTATTTCCAGTTCTTTATATGACAGCAAACGATTGAGTTTAGAAACAGCAAAACAGCAGTTGAACGAAGCCCAAGCAGTTTTACGTAGAATTAATGCAACTGGTAGCAAGCAAGTTCGTGAAGCAAAAGTTGCCCTAGAGCGAATTCGGGTAACTGGTGAGAAGCAAATTAGAGAAGCCAAAGCCACCCTCGATAGGATTGCTGAAGTTCGACCTGTAGATGTGCAAGCCGCAAAAGCAGAAGTTGATAATGCCATTATCTCTGTCAAACGATCGCAAACCGACTTGGAAAAAGCTTATGTCAAGGCACCAATTGCAGGAAAAATTCTGAAGATTCACACCCGCGTGGGAGAGAAGATAAGTGAATCCGGTCTTGTTGACTTAGCGCAAACCAACCAGATGGTAGCAGTCGCAGAAGTTTATCAATCCGATATAGGAAAAGTAAAACTAGGACAAAAGGCAACAGTCACGGGTCAAGCATTTGCTGGAGAACTGCGGGGAGTGGTTTCACACATTGGTTTGCAAGTTAATCAACAAAATGTTTTTAGCAATCAACCAGGGGAAAATTTAGACCGGCGAGTCGTGGAGGTAAAAATTCGCCTTAACCCCGAAGACAGCAAGAAAGTTGCAGAGTTGACTAATTTACAGGTGCAGACAGCAATTGAACTATAAATTTTCTTTGCTCTAAAAGATAACGAATGTTCGATATAGATTGCCAAACCAGTAAAAGGAGAAGTAAAATGCTAAAAATAACACTCTTTATCCTTTGTATCTTAGGTACGGTTTTACCCTTCTCTCAATTTGTGCCCTTTCTGTTAGAACACGGGCTGGATGCAAACCTTATGGTAGAACAGCTTTTTGCTAACAGAATATCTGCATTCTTCGGTATGGATGTGTTTGTCTCGGCGCTGGTTCTTTTGCTTTTTGTATTTTGGGAAGGCTCGCGACTAAAGATGAATAATTTGTGGATTTATGTTGCAAGCACGTTACTAGTTGGAGTTTCCCTAGGATTACCTCTATTTCTTCTGATGAGAGAACGCAAGCATGAAGAAACGTCACTATTGGGCGTAGGGTTTGTTGGCAAAGTGTAAGGCACTTACAAAAGGTACTCAATTATGTTTCGCAAATGGTTCCGCAAAACCCCGCTGGCATGGCGGCAGGTAATGAAAGAAAAAACTCGTTTGGCGATCGCAGTAGCAGGTATTGCTTTTGCAGATATGCTGATGTTTGTCCAGTTGGGGTTTCAGGATGCACTATATGACAGTGCAACACAACCCCATCGCTTACTAGAGGCAGATTTGGTGATGACAAATCCCCAATTGCAAACCCTTTTTTCAGTCAAAAGCTTCTCTAGGGAGAGACTCTATCAAGCATTGGGTCATGAAGGGGTAGAGTCAGTTAGTTTCCTATATATAGGTCCCGGACAGTGGAAAAATCCGGATACCCGTCTCAACCGCACCATTTTAATCTGGGGAGTTAACCCAGAAGCCCCGAGCTTGAAGTTACCACAAATCAAACAGAACGCAGCACAGTTAAAACTTCTGAATCAGGCGTTGTTTGACCGTGCTTCGCGTCCGGAGTATGGAGACATTGCAGGGGAAGTGCAAAAGCACGGAACGTTAGAAGCCGAGTTGAATGAGCAAAACGTTCAAGTTACCGGGCTGTTTACTATTGGTTCATCCTTTGCTGCTGATGGTAATGTCATTACAAGCGATTCAACATTTTTGAAATTGTTTCCAGAACGTCAGCCCAATCAAATAGAAGTCGGTTTGATTCACCTCAAACCGGGTTTTGACCCAGCTGCAGTTCAAGTGCAGCTGGCAAAAGAATTGTCAGGAGATGTGAGAGTTTTAACACCAGAAGGTTTTGCAGGGGTAGAAAAGTACTATTGGGAAAGCCAAGGAACTATTGGGTTTATTTTTGGATTGGGCGTGATTGTTGGGTTTATTGTGGGAATTGTCATTGTTTACCAGATTCTTTACAGTGATGTTGCCGAGCATTTGCCAGAGTACGCCACTTTAAAGGCAATGGGTTATGGCGATGGTTATCTGATTGGTGTCTTGTTGCAAGAAGCAGTGTTGTTAGCTGTATTGGGTTATCTTCCTGGATTTTTGATTGCGATCGCACTCTACCAATTGACATATGCAGCGACACTACTACCAATTGCTATGACAACGAGTCGGGCAATAACTGTATTTATCCTAACAGTTGCCATGTGCAGCTTTTCCGGGGCAGTGGCAATGCGGAAACTACAATCTGCTGACCCCGCAGATATTTTTTAGATAGGAGTTTTTCGTTGTATTCTCAACAAGTGATAACCTTTCTTGACTGGGGTCTAACATGACTGGTACTAGAAAACTACCGCGTTGGCTCAATATAGGATTAGCTTTTCCTGTCATTTTTATCAACGGTTGGCTATTACTCCTACTTTGCCAATACCTACAACCCATAGTCAGTATTGTATTTACAGCCAGCCTCGTTGCTTTTTTACTCAACTATCCTATCGTGTTTCTGGAAGAGCGGGGTTTGAAGCGGAGTTTGGCGATCGGGCTTGTCCTCTTGTTCGCATTATTACTGCTAGGAGTGATTGGATTAGTTCTAGGCCCATTGGTCTTTGAACAACTGGTTGAGTTTGGCAATCGCGTACCTGCTTGGATTGAAGCCGGGAAGCAAGAGCTGGAAACTTGGAACGAGAAAACAGTGTTGCAGCAACTACCAATTGATATTCGTGGAATTACTGGACAGCTAACTGGTCAACTCACTGGAGCAATGCAGTCTTTTACATCACAAATCATTAATGTCACACTTGATACCATTAATAGCGCTCTTAATCTTGTTTTAACGTTAATACTAACCATTTTTCTAGTTTTATATGGAAAAAGTCTTTGGGAGGGAATCTTAGGTTGGTTACCTGAGGATTGGAATAACCAAATCCAGTTATCCCTCAAACAAAGTTTTCAAAGCTACTTTGCAGGTCAAGCGATTATAGCAATTATCCTCAGTGCAATCATGATACTTGCGTTTCTGGCTTTACAAGTCCCTTTTGGGTTACTTTTTGGGCTGGGAATTGGGGTAGCCAGTCTCATACCGTTTGGAGGAGTTGTGAGTATCGCATTAGTTAGCTTGTTAGTAGCGTTTCAAAATGTTTGGCTGGGAGTCAAGGTGTTGGTAGTCGCAGTTGTCCTCGGTCAAATTAATGAAAATGTGGTTGCCCCTCGATTAATAGGGGGTATTACCGGGCTCAATCCTGCTTGGGTTTTTATCTCTTTACTACTAGGAGCAAAGTTTGCAGGAGTGTTGGGTCTACTTATGGCAGTACCAACTGCTAGTTTTATCAAGAAAACAGCAGATTCTCTCAGAGAACCAAGAGTTATTAGTCACTAATCATTAGTCCTTTGTGCTTTGTCCTTTGCTTAAGACAACTAGTCATTAGTCCTTTGTCCTTTGTCCTTTGCTTAAGACAAATGACCAATGACAAAGAACAAAGGACGACCTTGACCAAGAATTATACAAGTTGCAGCCACATTAGCTTATCTATTTTTGTAGGAAAAAGAAGATGCAAATTCTTAACGTTTCTGAATCTCATCAATCTACATTTGGTAAACCTGTTATCTGTGTGCGGAACCTTAACCATTATTTTGGGGAGGGTGCGCTTCGCAAGCAGGCGTTATTCGATATTAATTTAGACATCAATTCGGGTGAAATTGTGATTATGACTGGACCTTCTGGTTCGGGAAAAACAACGCTATTGACCCTGATGGGTGGCTTGCGTTCTGCCCAGGAAGGGAGTTTGAAAATTTTAGAACAGGAAATGTGTGGTGCAACTAAAAAGCAGTTGAGGGATGTTCGCCGTAATATTGGCTATATTTTTCAAGCACATAATTTAATGACGTTTTTAACAGCCAAAGAAAATGTACGGATGTCGCTAGAATTGCACGACGAATTTTTAGACCAGGATATAGATGCTAAAGCAATTGCTATGCTGGAAAGTGTTGGGTTGGGACATCGCGTTTCTTACTACCCAGACAGTCTTTCTGGTGGACAAAAGCAACGCGTTGCGATCGCCCGTGCCCTTGTAAGTCAGCCAAAAATTGTTTTAGCCGATGAACCAACAGCAGCACTCGATAAACAATCCGGGCGTGATGTTGTGGAATTAATGCAGAAACTGGCAAAAGAGCAGGGGTGTACAATTTTGCTAGTGACCCATGACAACCGTATCCTTGATATAGCCGATCGCATCATATATATGGAAGATGGTCATCTTGTCAGTGATGGCATTGATGCGGTAGCAAAGGTGCAGTAGGCAATTCAGGGGAGCAACTAAATTGGTAGAAGCCTTGGCTAGACACTCCCCTTTGCACCATAGTTGATTCTGACACGCATACCTTGTCTTCCTCCAGCTTCTGGTGCTAATTTCAACTTTCTCACTTGTTCGATCGCAGCATCATCCAGTTCCCGATGACCGCTAGACCGAATCAGCCTCACCCGAGTCACATTACCAACATCATCAGCATCAAGACTAATTTCTACAGTGCCTGCCAGCCCTTGCTGTTTTATAGTCTCAGGATACTTGAAGTTACAAAAGGTGCATTTTTCAATAAATTGCGAACCATTACCTACTGCCGATTTTGGTTGTTCGAGTATTTTGGCATCATAGCCAATGGCAAGATTATTTACGCCTGTTTTATCGGTCGGGGGGTTGGTCTTGACTTGTGCGTGGGCTAATGTAGATGCCAATACCACAACTGTGCTTGTTATCCATAGAGTTTGAACAAGAAACGACTTCACAAAAGCCTCCAATTGCAAAAATCAATACGTAGAGTAGCCGCTATTCTATACCAGTATTTTTCAATCGTCATTGGCTGGGATATGTAGCACGGTGTATGAGGATGGTTAATGAATGGGGTTATTATTCCTTAATTGGAGGAAAATGTTGTCATACCAACTGGATACATCCCTTGTACTCGGGAAAACTTACAATTTCTGGTAAAGATGGTTCGGATGCAAAACGCTATCTGTGAAAATGTTGTACAACAAGCTATAGAGGAAGTGGAGGGTAAGAAAAAAAATGACGGAACTTAAGTATCAAATGATTATACAGTGGTCAGAGGAAGACAACTGTTTCTTAGTAGGTTTCCCTGACTTTCGCGGACAACGCTGGCGAACTCATGGCGATTCTTACGAAGAAGCAGTAGCAAATGGAACTGAGGCTTTAGAGTCACTAGTCATGGCTTATCAAGCTACAGGTGAACCGCTTCCAGAACCCACTGTTAATAAAGGGTACTGATTCCATTAGCGCGAGCGTTTTTTGGCGATCGAGATGAAATTAAAAAGGCTTTGGACACTCTCTATTATGCAGGTTTGACCATTACAAGTAAAAGCAAGCACCTACGAAGCTAAAACCCAAGAAATTGCCAAGCAACTGCTTGCAGCAACACGGGAAAACCGTTCTTTCTTTGCTGCATTGCGGGATCAAATGCGCTGGGATGATAAGTTGCTGGATTGGGCAATGAGCAATCCTGGGTTACGGGTGCAGTTATTTCGCTTTATTGATACTCTTCCTGCTTTACGGAGTAAACCAGAAATTGCAGCTCACTTACAAGAATATTTGGGCGATGAGTCAGTAGAATTACCAGCTGCTTTGAAGGGGATGCTCAACTTTGCCAATCCCGATTCCATGCCGGGGCAAGTTGCTGCTACCACTGTTGCAACAGCAACAGAAACATTAGCTCATAAATATATTTCTGGAGAGAATATTAAACAGGCACTAAAGACAATTGAGCGACTGCGGAAAGAAAAAATGGCTTTCACCGTAGATTTACTTGGTGAGGCGGTGATTACGGAAGCAGAAGCCCAGTCTTATTTGGAAAGATACCTGGATTTGATGCAACAACTGGTGGAAGCATCCAAGAATTGGGCACCAGTTCCCCTTATCGACCAAGCTGATGGAGAACCATTACCAAAAGTTCAGGTTTCCGTTAAGCTAACAGCGTTCTACTCTCAGTTTGACCCCCTAGATGCTCGGGGTAGTGAAGAACGGGTGAGTTCGCGCATCCGCACTCTGCTGCGTCGTGCCAAGGAACTGGGTGCTTCTGTTCACTTTGATATGGAACAGTATGCTTACAAAGACCTAACTCTTAGCATTCTGAAAAAAATCTTGATGGAAGAAGAGTTTAGGAACCGAACAGATATTGGTATGACAATTCAAGCCTATCTGCGCGATAGCGAACAAGATGCACAAGGCTTAATTGCTTGGGCAAAACAGCGCGGTTACCCGATTACAATCCGCTTGGTTAAAGGGGCGTATTGGGATCAGGAAACTATCAAAGCTACCCAAAAACACTGGCAGCAACCCGTATATAACGACAAAGCTGCAACAGATGTTAATTTTGAGCAAATCACTGAATTATTGCTCCAAAATTACCAATATGTGTATTCTGCGATTGGTAGTCATAACGTGCGTTCTCAAGCACATGCTATGGCGATCGCTGAAACCTTAAATGTTCCCCGCCGTTGTTTTGAAATGCAAGTTCTCTACGGAATGGGTGACAAAATAGCCAAAGCTTTAGTTGATAGGGGATATCGAGTTAGAGTTTACTGTCCCTATGGGGAACTGCTTCCAGGAATGGCATATCTGATTCGCCGCTTGTTGGAAAACACGGCTAACAGTTCCTTCTTGCGGCAAAATATGGAGAACCGCCCGGTAGAAGAATTGATAGCACCTCCTGTTGCAGGACAAGAGGACAAGGATAACTCCCCATCCCCCCCTCTCCCCCTCTCCCCCTCTTCTTTCATCGGTGCGGCGGATACTGATTATGCTGAGGAGGAGGAGCGAAAGGAGGCTAATCAAGCTTTCCAAACCGTCCGCCAGCAGCTTGGTAAAACTTATTTACCTTTAATTAATGGTCAGTACGTTACCACACAACAGGTTATAGATTCTGTGAACCCCTCTAATTTTAATGAGGTGGTTGGTCAGATTGGACTTATCAGCGTTGAACAAGCCGAACAAGCGATGCAAGCTGCAAAGGCTGCTTTTCCTGGTTGGCGCAAAACACCTGTAAAGGAACGGGCTAATATACTGCGGAAAGCTGCCGAGCTCATGGAACAGCGCCGTGCGGAACTCTCTGCTTGGACAGTTTTAGAAGTTGGGAAGCCCGTGCGGGAAGCAGATGCTGAGGTTTCTGAGGCGATTGACTTCTGTCGCTATTACGCCCTGGAAATGGAACGGTTGGACGAAGGTTATAATTACGACGTGTCTGGGGAAACGAACCGATATATTTATCAGCCTCGGGGAATTGCTGTGGTGATTTCTCCTTGGAATTTCCCACTGGCGATCGCTACGGGAATGACGGTTGCAGCCCTGGTTGCTGGTAATTGTACTCTCCTCAAACCTGCAGAAACATCTTCTGTGATTGCGGCGAAACTGACAGAAATTTTAGTAGAGGCTGGAATCCCCAAAGGTGTCTTTCAATACGTACCTGGAAAGGGTTCCCAAGTTGGTGCATACTTAGTAAATCACCCCGATACTCACGTGATTGCTTTTACTGGTTCTCAAGAAGTTGGCTGTCGGATATACGCAGAAGCCGCAGTTGTGAAACCCGGTCAAAAGCATATGAAGCGAGTTATTGCCGAAATGGGTGGGAAGAATGCCATCATCGTAGATGAAAGTGCCGATTTAGACCAGGCAGTTGTTGGAACCGTACAATCCGCGTTTGGTTACAGCGGACAAAAATGTTCTGCCTGTTCGCGGGTGATAGTTCTGGAATCGGTCTATGATACCTTTGTAGAGCGGTTTGTGGAAGCAACAAAATCCCTAAACATTGGTCTAGCCGAGCAAGCAAGCACTCAAGTTGGCCCCGTGATTGATGCTAATGCACACTCGCGCATCCGCGAATATATTGAAAAAGGCAAAGCAGAAGCAAAAGTTGCTCTAGAAATGCCAGCACCAGATAATGGATACTTCATTGGGCCTGTTATCTTTACAGACGTTTCTCCAAATGCCATCATTGCCCAACAAGAAATTTTTGGCCCAGTTATTGCGGTCATTAAAGTCAAGAATTTCAAGGAGGCGCTAGAAGTTGCTAACGGCACTCACTACGCCTTAACAGGAGGCATATACTCCAGAACTCCTTCCCACATTCAAATGGCACAGGAGGAGTTTGAAGTTGGAAACTTGTATATCAACCGCACGATTACCGGTGCAATTGTGGCAAGACAACCATTTGGTGGTTTCAAACTATCAGGAGTTGGTTCCAAAGCAGGTGGACCCGACTACTTGCTACAATTCCTCGAACCCCGCACAGTGACAGAGAATATTCAACGTCAAGGTTTTGCACCTATTGAAGGGGCAGATTAATCGTAGGGTGGGCACTGCCCACCGGTTATCAATTAATACATTTGGCGATAAGACCAGAACCACCATCAAAAACACAACGTAGAGACGCGCCATGGCGCGTCTCTACAACGTGATTATTTACACATTAACAAGTAGGTAAGGCTAAAGTCCACCGTTTATCAACCAACACCATGTACAGGATGTACCAGAAGAATGATGCGATAAAAATCATCGACAAAATGACTTGTACCGACCCTGAGCTTGAGGCTATGATGGCGGAAGCTTCCATTAATGCAGAAGTGGCACAGTTGATTTACGAAGCCAGAACTTTAGCTGGGTTAACGCAGAAACAGCTTGCGGAACTCGTGGGTACAAAACAGCCTGTGATTGCACGTCTGGAAGATGCTGATTATGAGGGACACTCACTTTCTATGTTGCAAAAAATAGCTCGCGCTCTCAATCATCGGGTAGTCATTCATCTGATTCCGATGGAACACGAGCAAAGCGCATAGTGTCATATGTAACAATAAATAGGATGGGCACTGCCCACCACCCCCTTATTTACAAGGTGCAAGATGTCAATAAAGGCGATCGCGCCACAGGACAAATACGTAGATTGTAGATAGACTTACTCGAAAAACTGAGTGCTAATGTTTTGTAATGCCCTTCAATACTGAAAATAATTGTTTATATTCTCCATATAATTGCTTTCCCTATGGAAAAGGTAATACTCATTTTTTTACCTAACTTTAGATATAAAATTTCTCTACTTTTTAGCGAATAACCTTAAATGGCAAATGAAAGAAAAAGTGTAAATCCGAGACAAAATAGGAGATCTATCAGCTATTATTGCTGCTTTAATTGCTTACACGTATTAAGATAAAAAACAAAATTCAGCGTTGCTGAATTGGGTAATGAATTATAAGTGTAGTACGTTTTCAATTTCCTGCAAATCCCTGTAGAGACGCGCTGTTTGAAGCGTCTCTACACCAATGGAAATTTTGAAATACATATGTTGATTCAGCAACACCCAAAATTAAATTTAACAACAGAAGCCCCGTTATCAGAAGCAAACCTCTTGCCCAATAAAACTTTTGGGCTAGTTTTTGCCTAAACAGCTGAAGTCTAACTCAATTTTTTATAGCTCCTGCTCCATACTCTGCCTGCTTCTCGCCACCCTGCTCAAGTTCTACAATCTGCCGCCCAGTCTCCCAGCAGGTAGCTGTCATAATTGCATTGACCTCACGAGCAGCAGCACGTCCAGATTATTCAAGGAGTTTGATGAAATCAGTTAAAGTGTTTTCGTACCCATTAATCACAACGTATGCCTCTACTACGCTTTCCGTTTTAAAAAAACTACTTTAGTGTGCCATTTTAGACATATCTACTTTGGTTGAGCATTGTTTTTAGTAATTTTACACACAAATGTATTGCGTATTTTTTAGCTGTAAGGGCGAACGACGGTTTCTGACGTCTTACACCTTCAAGTAGGAAGGGGCGGTGGGCAGTGCCCACCCTACGAAACTTACACCTTCAAGTGGGAAGGGGCGGTGGGCAGTGCCCACCCTACCAACTACCAACTCTATTGCGATGGGATGTGTTTCTTGAGAGGTTTGCCCCTACGGATGTACTTCATTTACCTGAAAAATGCTGTAAATGCGGAGATAACCTGAGTTGAAAGCGATCGGCACTTTTATGTACTATAAAAATCACAACCACAAGGGAAAGAAATTTAACAGCCTACTGATACTCGGCATCATTTGGTTTTTAGGGGCGGTGTGCGATCGCATTTGGTTTACTTTGGATCGCTCGATTCCTGCGTGGGACCAAGCAGATTATTTAACAGGTACATTAAACTATTGGCAAGCGTTACAGAACCCCCAGTGGTGGGACGGTGAATGGTGGCAAAGTTTTTGGTTATTGTCTTCTAAAATACCACCATTAACTTATATACTGACGGCTGTTGTTCAGAATATCTTTGGCAGAGGACCGGATGAAGCAACTCTGGTCATGCTGTTATTTAGTGGAATTTTATTGGTTTCAGTCTATGGCTTGGGCAAAGTGCTGTTTAGCGAGTCTGTCGGTTTATGGGCTGCTACACTGTGCCAAATCTTACCTGCCCTTTATCAGTTGCGTCTGGATTTCCTGCTAGATTATCCCTTAGCAGCAGTTGTGACTCTCAGTTTCTTTTGCTTAACTGTTTGGCGGAGTTTTGGAACCAGCCAGAGAAGTTTAAGCGGGGATTTGCGCCAAACAAAACCTTGGTGGACGCAGAGAAGGAAACTTTTTGAATGGTTGTGGGTTCTAGCCTTTGGTTTATCACTGGGTTTAGCGTTGTTGGTTAAGCAGACGACGTTAATATTTCTGCTCGTACCAATAGTGTGGGTTGGGGTAGGGACGTTACGCCATCGCCGTTGGGAACGGTTTGTGCAACTACTCTGCGGTTTGGGTTTGTCGGTGTTGGTGTTTGGTCCTTGGTATCGTACAAATTGGCTCATCATCCTCACTTCTGGAAAACGAGCAACGGTAGATTCTGCAATTGCTGAAGGTGATGCACCGCTCAATACACTGCAAGCATGGACTTATTACTGGCATCAACTACCCCATCAAGTTTCTCTACCTTTGTTACTGGTGCCCGTGTTTGCTTTGCTATTCTATTGGGGGCGGTTGGGATTTGAAAATAAGGGCAAGGGAGATAAGGGAGAGGCTGGTTTCCTTGAAGCATCTTCACTTAAATGGTTGGCGGTATTTTTAGTGAGTGCATATTTACTATCATCTTTGAATGTTAATAAAGATAATCGCTACGTATTGCCATATTTACCTACGCTATCAGTATTGTTTGCATATGGATTGACACGTTTTTCTAATCTTTGGGGAAAGCGTATTCGATGGGGTACTGTTGGTTTAGCAGTCTTGCTGATGTTGTTTAACTTGGTTCCAGTGGGAGGTGCGATCGCTGGTTTGCTGACACAAGCTTTGAGCCCAAACTCCCAGCATTATCCTTCTATGGTAGAGGAATTGCCCCACAAACAAGTTATTGCGAGTATTTCTCAAACACAACCTTATTTACGTTCTACCTTGGGGGTATTGCCATCGACTGCAGCAATTAACCAGCATAATTTGAATTACTACGGGGCGCTAGAAAACTTTCAAGTGTATGGGCGTCAGGTAGGGACAAGAAAAAAATTTGTACAGAAGGATGTGCGATCGCTTGAATGGTTCCTTTCCAAAACTGGCGAGCAAGGCTCAGTAGGAGAAACCCAAGCTGCTATGGTGCAGGCGGTGGAGCAAAGCGGGAATTTTCAACTGAGCAAATCTTGGAATCTACCCGATAGCAGCGTTCTCAAGCTTTACCATCAAAAAACGCCAACGGTAGAGGTACAACCAATCAATGAGACTAATGTCGCTGGCGATCGTATTTCTCTATCACAAGTCACGGTACCAGAAAAAGCTCCACCAGGAGTTCCAGTACCTGTCACCTACGAATGGTCTGGCTCATGGGAACAATTGCAACATGGATTAGTACTCCTAACATGGCGTCACTCGTCCTTTGTTAGCAGCCAGCAGCAAAAGACACCGGACAAAATGCTATGGATACACGATCGCGCTATAGGAATGGGGGCATTGCATTCCGGTGCAAAAAAACCTGAAGGTAGATTCAGGGTGATTGAACGAGTGGCGATGCTTCCAGATGCCGATATAACACCGGGAGTTTACTCCTTAGAGGCAACTTACTTGAACAGGCGATCGGGCGAAAGCTATGCAATTCAAGTGCCAAAAATTACACTACAAATCGATCCTCAAGCTGCTGCCACAACAGCACCAGAGTTGGATTTAGTCACTCAGTTGAGGAATTTAGGAGCCAATTTGCCCAAGGGAACGGAAGCATTGGGTTCAGTGTTTGATGAAGTTGGGCGTATCAATCAGTACGACCCAATTCAGGATTATTTGGTACAGGCACGGCTAACTTTGGACTATCGGTTGCAGAAAACTGCTTTAAATCGTGATTGGGCGTATGCTTTGGCTTTGGCAAATGTCCTACAACGGCGGGTTGATGGTGCAATTGCAGCTTTTCAACAAGTCACTGAGTTAGACCCGGAAAATCCCTACTCCCATGCCTACTTGGCATTTGTTCAACTTTACGGTTGGCAGCCGACAGCCGCACAAAAATCCCTCGAACCAAGTTTAGCTAAAAACCCAAATTTGCCCGAACTTAAGGTTCTTTCTGGTGCTGCTGCTTTGATGCAAGGAAATTTTATTCGAGCATGGCAGATTTTGAGAGGAATTAAGATTTGATGTTGGGTTTGTGAAACAAATTGAAACCTTAAGTTGGGTTTCGTTCTTCAAACCAACCTACGTTTATCCTTCATCCTTCATACTTTAAATGGGTCATTTGTCCTTTGTCATTGGTCATTTGTCCTTTGTCATTGGTCATTTGTCCTTTGTCCTTTGTCATTGGTCATTTGTCATTGGTCATTTGTCCTTTGTCCTTTGTCATTGGTCATTTGTCATTGGTCATTTGTCATTGGTCATTTGTCCTTTGTCCTTTGTCATTGGTCATTTGTCCTTTGTCATTGGTCATTTGTCCTTTGTCATTGGTCATTTGTCCTTTGTCCTTTGTCATTGGTCATTGGGCATTGAACATGAGTGATTCTCCCTGGTCTCCCTGGTCTCCCTTGTCCCTCAAGTCTTCCTTGTCTCCCTTGCCCCCCTTGTCCCCCAACTCTCCCAAGTCTTCCAAGTCTTCCTTGCCCCTAACCATTAGCAACAACACATAACAAATGACGAGCTTAATTAGCTAACTTTATTTATAGCTAAAGACTTCCAAATAAAAAAATATCCCAAAATTTCTTGTGGTCTCTTGTGGTGCGGGCGTCCTCGCCCGCCACTAATATCGGACGGACTCTGACGCCCAGACCACAATATGGAATAATTTATTTCTTGGAAATCCCCTACCTACTTAATAATAAAAAACTTTTTTAATTTATCCTGAGTATTTCCCGCTAAGAGTGTATTTGTAAATTTACCATCTAGATAGTTTTAGCAGTATGTACGACAACTTTTTTATTCCCTCCCTCCGTAGTTTAAAAGTTCCGCAAATATACAGTGTGATATACCGGATGTTTGATTTTATTCTAAGTATATAAGAGAAAAATAAAGTATAAGACCAAGTAGCCAAAGTACCAACAGCTTGATTCTTTGAATTAAAAGATAGTTGGAACTTGAACCGGAACAAATTGGTATGTCAACTGAGTACTTAATCTCAGAAACGTCAATTTTTGGAAAAACGGTCACGCTACCGCTTTATATGCGTATGATAAAGCTAATTGAGTAGCTTCTTAAGGCAGCTAAAGGTCAAAACTTCTTCAAGAAGTATTCTTCAATCCAAGACCGGAAGACATGGGAATCTAAGGAAGACCAATGCCAAAAAATGAGCGGGAAAAAATACGCCACCTTTTGATTGTCAGCGACCTTCAAGGGCAGCGAACCATCCCCTTAAAGGAGGCGACTTATTCTCTTGGACGGGATTCAAGGAACGCTATTGTCCTTCGTTCTCGGTCAGTTTCAAGACAACACGCCATTTTGTTGCGGGTCACTGTTCCAGACACCGACCAGTGTGGCTTTCGGATTATTGATGGCAGTTTCAAGGGAAAGAGAAGCACAAACGGTCTAATTGTTAATGGGACAAAATGTTTTTCCCATGACCTCCAACACGGTGATGTGATTGAGTTTGGAAGTCATCAAGCTCTAGCTAAATACTATGTCGTGTCCAATCTTTCGGAGGAAGCTTTTTCTGAGTACTGTGAAGTAAAAGATATATCTAGACTCATATCAGAGCCAGCTAATTCCGCTAATCCCTTTGAAACCATCGTTGGTGTGACCAATCCCATTCTTGAAGAAGCTACTGAGGTCGCCTTGGTTCGTTTAGCATCTTTCCCCGAACTTATTCCAAATCCAATTATAGAGACGGATTTGGCAGGAGCGGTCACTTATCTCAATCCATCTGCTGCTACTAAATTTCCCAATCTGAGGGAAGCAGGAAGCCAACACCCCATCATAGCAGGGCTTTCCAGCGTTGTTCAAACTTGGCGGGGAAATTCTTTTGTTCGGGAGGTAGAAGTTGATGGAAAAGTTTTTGAACAATCTATCCACTACCTTCCAGAAAGCGATTTAATTAGAACTTTTGTTGTTAGAGATATTACTGAGCAAAAACAAGCCGAAGCAGAATTACGTCAGCGCGATCGCTTGTTACAAGCAGTTGCGGAAGCCACCAATTATTTGCTAGCGGAATTGAACTACGAAACAGCAATTGACAAAGCCCTGGCTACCCTGGGAGAATCTGCGCGAGTCAATCGCGTTTTTCTTTTTGAGAAGATCCCTCACTCTGTCACTGGGGAAATGGCTTTGAGCTTGCGGTTTGAATGGGCAAACTCTCACTTTGAACCTTCGCGCCGCAACTGGCAAACGCAGCAACTCTATGAAAATGGCACCCTAGAGCGGTGGTGTAAAGCCCTTGCTAGCGGGCAAAGTATTAGCGGGCTCACCCGAGAATTTCCCACCGCCGAACAAGAACTCCTCACCATATGTGACATTCAATCGCTGATTTTAGTACCCCTCCGCCTGGATAATGAGTTTTGGGGTTACCTTGGTTGGGCAGATTGTAACTTAGAACGTCATTGGTCAAGACATGAAGAATCTGCCCTTTTAACGTTGGCAGCTGGCATCAGTGCTGCAAAGCTGCGCCAACAGGTAGAGGAAAAGATTCGATACCAGGCGTTGCACGATCTGCTTACTGGTTTGCCCAATCGCTCGTTATTTAATGAGATACTTTCTAAAACTCTCGCCAATGCAGCTCGAATTGGGGAAAGTTTAGCTGTCATGTTTCTCGATTTAGATCGCTTTAAAACCATTAATGATTCTTTGGGGCATACATTGGGCGATCAACTGTTGAAAAGTGTGGCTCAAAGATTGAAAGAATCCCTAAGGGCAGGGGATACTATTGCTCGTTGGGGAGGAGACGAATTCACTATCCTGCTACCCCGAATTATTCAAATTAATGAGGTAACGCAGGTAGCCAAGAGAATTTTACAAGCCTTTGAGAATCCTTTTGAGTTTGATTCCCACGAACTTTATATCGGTGCCAGTCTTGGTATTGCCCTGTTAAACGAGGATAGCCTTGATGTTGAAAGTCTGATTCAGCATGCGGATGCTGCTTTATACCAAGCTAAGGAATTGGGAAGAAATAACTACCAATTTTACACTGCTTCTTTGGGTGCCAAGACTCCTAATGTTCTAACTTTAGAGAAAAGCTTGCGCCACGCTTTAGACCGAAAAGAATTAATTGTCTATTATCAACCCCGAGTCAATATTATAACGGGGAAAATTACTGGTATGGAGGCTTTGTTACGCTGGCAGCATCCAGAGATGGGATTAGTGGCTCCTAACGTTTTCATTCCCCTAGCTGAGGAAAGCGGATTAATTATACCCATTGGAGAGTGGGTTTTGCGGACAGCTTGCCAGCAAAATAAAATGTGGCAGGAAGCAGGATTGCCTCCTTTGACTATGGCAGTGAATCTTTCTCTCAAACAGTTCCGCCAACCTGAATTGGTGGAAACAGTTGCAATGATTTTAAAGCAAACGGATTTAGAACCGAAGTTTTTAGAGTTAGAGATTACCGAAAGTACTGCTATTGAAGATATCGAATTCACAAGAGGTGTACTGCAAAAGCTAGAAGAAATGGGCGTTCATCTCTCCATTGATGACTTTGGTACGGGTCACTCTTCTCTCTCTCGCTTGCAACTCTTGCCACTTCACAATCTCAAAATTGACGGGTCTTTTATTAAAAACTTAACGACGAATGCTAAAGTTGCTCATATTGTCAAAGCGATCGTCACTTTGGGACGCAGTTTGGGGTTAAGACTCACCGCTGAAGGCGTGGAGAAGGAAGAGGAACTTGAGTTTTTGAAATCTGTCAATTGCGAGGATGTCCAGGGCTTTTTGTTCTACCGTCCCCTTTCTGCTCAAAAAGTTACGGAAATTCTTCAAAAAGGAAATATATTGCATTAGACCTGATGAATGAAGTCATGGTATTGTCAAGTGTAAAGATAACTGGACTGTTACTTTCAAACAGAAAATCGACTAGAATTAATACACATAAAAAGTTTGGTAGGTGAATAGTTATGCTTGAGCAGTACTCAATCGAAGAAATTCCTGTCAATTTGAACAAAATTCTTCAAGAAGTTGAACAAGGTAAACAAATCGAAATTAGCCAGCAAGGTCAACAAATTGCTGTCATTATTTCCAATCATCCCCACAGGGTAGTTTTGCATTACCATTTTTACAGCCAGTGCTCGTTTCAGTTCTCTAGGATCTGGATTGGCCTGAATGAATTCCATCAACTCTTCCATAAATACCACCATGCACCCTATTAGCACTATTTACATTACAATTCTATCTATCTATATATGTAATTTTTTACAAATGATTTAGGATTGCTATATAACCGACAAGAAAGTGATAGAGAAAGTGTTGAACGGTTACTAAAAATAAATTAATTACACCTACTAATAAATTATAAGTTTACAATTAGCTTACCTTTCTCTCACTTTTTTCAACGAGAATTTAGAAGCCTCTATTAAGGAATTGAACTTAATAACAGCCATCAAATCACCACTTTTGTAGTATAGTTTGACAGTCATACCTGAAGTAACAACTTCTAGACTTTTTTTATCAGCTACTACAATAGTATCTTGGTCAGACTTATAGTTGCTGATTTACACATAATCACCGTCTCCGTACAAGCCAAAGAAGGTTCTACTAAAGTTAGGTAAAACAAAAGTGTTTTTACCATACTTAGAACCTATCAGCTCATCAACTTGTCTACCTTTACCAGTAGCAAAAGAGCAAATACAAGCCTCTTGAGCGTTACTCATATCAACTGTGTCGTATCCTGTAGTAGCCACAGGATACCTGTCGTCAGTATCACGCTGGCAGTTGGTTTGTTTTCCAGTACCTCCAATAATATTAAGAGGTAATCCTATCAAAGTACTATCAGTATAAAAGCGATTGTAATTGATTTTACTAGCAATCTCAGGACTATTATTTACTCCAATCATATTTAGTTTTCCACCTTGTTTATAAGCTAGAAAGTCGATTGAAGGAACTTTTATAAGTTTACTGCTCTTTGCTGAGTTGTTAATTCGTGTGGTAGCTCAAAGCCAGTCTTAACCTTGGAAGGGAAAGGCACAAAAGAGACGTTATCTCTAATTACAAAGTATTCAATTTTTGGGCTTTCTCCTTGTCTAAGTGCTAAATTAGGATGTTTTTTTCTAACTGCATCCTCATAGGTATCTACAAACTTTTGATAGCTACCTGAAAGCTTAAGAACCTGACGATCAACTTCTGCACTAGAGAGTCCTCCCTTAGCAAAGATGCCTGCAACAGTTTGATTATTACTAGCTTTTACTACTCTTATAGCTAACGGTGAGTTGCAATTTATTTGTGCGGCTATTCTGCCGATAATTTGTACGCAGTAATATTTACGGCTACGCTCGTTTAAGAACTGTAACTTATCATCGGCGTTAATTCTTGCCTGACTGCCATGAGCAATAAAGCTTACATTATCGTAATCGCTGGCGTTCAATGTGCCACCTAAGAGAAAAATAGCTTCTAGATTTAAGGTTGGATGCTTTAATCTCCCATTTTCAAATCTAAATTGACCTTTTTTAGGGTTGGATGAGTTACCAGCGTTTATTTCAGGTAAATCCTCAGAACTGTCTATTTTCAGCCTTACTTCCAGTTTTTGCTCGCCTGAATATAATTGCACTACTTCAGCTTTTGCCTTAGGAGCACCTACTCCTAAAAAGACCATAGTTAAAACAAATAACCCAGAACGAGAAAGAAGTCTTTTTATCATCTCTAAACTCCTCTGTGTTTCAGTTATACTAGCTTTTGCTTAATTGAAAGCAAATATTGTAACTATTAAGTAAAAGTCGATAATTATCAAATAGATGTTAATAGTTTTTAATTTGTTTTGAGTTTACAAAAGTAAAATCTTAAGTTAGCTTTGGAAATATATGCAATTAAATCAATTTTTAGCTCACGCCACTGGTCTTTTTAGCGTGACGCTGACATCCTCATTTTCTCTTAATAACAACAAGACGATAAGAAACTACCACTCTTGAGAAGCTCTCCCTAATTTAGCAAGATTTATCCCAGAACCACGATTAGGACGCAGAATAATTCGAGTAGGTGTTGAGCTTAGATTTTGGTAGGTGTTTTGATAGACTGACCCATTAAATTTGTGCAGTTTCCAATTCAATTTTCTGTACTGAGAGTCATATACCAAAGTTGCTATATTAAGCCAGCCCTTGTTTTGGCTTTTAAGTACAGCTATTTGTGCCTCGTTAGAAGCTGCCCCAGTTTCTCCTACCAAACGGTAGCCATTACCACTTCTTTTAAAAATGTAGACTGAACATTCCCAAGCTCCACATTGAGGACCAGCAGTGTAGACAATGACTTCCTTGTTTTTATCGTTATTAAGGTCTACTTCCACATAAAAATACTCAATACTGTCAAAGAAATCACTTAAGTCGTTACCTACAGCATTCCTGATTGCTGTTACTAAACTTGAAGAAGATGCAGCACTTGTTGTGGAGCTACTACCAGTCTTAATACTATCTGCTAGAACTTCCACTTTTTTACCACTTTCATTTACCACTCTTAATGGCAGCGATTCAAGACGTTCGCGGCGTGGAAATTGAATAAACTGAGTACCTTGCCCCGTAGGCTTAACTAGCATAACGTAGCGATTACCAACCCATTTGATGTTTACTACTTTGTGATGTAAAACCCAAACTCCCGCTATTTTTCCAGAATTGAGTTCATTGACGTAATTATCACATTTTGAAGGATATGTAGCATTTTGCACCTTCCAAAGTCCAGATAGATTTGCAATATCATAGTTACCACTGTCACCTGGAAATCTTGTAAATGAAAAAATATTCTTCTTCCAATAATCTCCCCCTAGTTGCTCAATATCCTCAGAAGAATACCTGCCTGAGCTTTGGAGGCGTTTTCTTTGTTCTGCTGCCGTAGGACGCGTCCAAGTTGTAGATTCACTGCAAATCTTAAACTTTATTTCAGTCGTACTGCTGCCATTAGCACCCTGTGAAACTTTTGAATTAGCTAAGCCTTGAGTCAATGCTTGACTTTCAGAAAAAGCCGCAGCAACAGGTTGGCTGAAAGCAAGCAAGGCTAATAACCAAGTAAATGATTGTGCTTTATAGAACATGATTTAAGTAAATCTGACCAGTATAGGCGATGATAGGTATACAAATATGGCTGGTCAATGACACCCTAATATCAGTGCAAAAATGCAGATTGCTACTTTGCCATAGCACCAAAATTAAGTATAAATCATCACTATGATATTTTGTCAGTCTTACACAAAATTTTTAGATTTTTTATACAAGGCGAGACTATGCCGAAAAAGAATTTTCACACTCAATTAAAACCCTTGCTAGGAAAGAGTTCCAGGAGTGAAGGTTTTCACGATTCGTACAAAGATTGTTTTGGTACAGTTCCGCCTTGCTTGCAGTTTAAGAAAATGTACTAGATCTGGTTCTTTCGTATATATCGTGCTAAATTGTTAATTTCACTTGATAAATTTGCTTTAATATCAAGGCTTACAGGCGCTTTTAGTCTAAATTTTCAGCCATCCGACCGTTTTGCACTCAATCATGACTGTTATGCTTTCGTAAGCACCATCACTGAAAATATACAGGCAACTAGATTCCTCAACATGGCAGATTCCATCAACATATTTTACCTGAGGAAACATACCAACTGGCATACCAGGAGTTCTCAATCTTTTGACTGCATGAGTTTTTGAAGATTCCTTGGATATGAGAATAGCAGGTGGATGACCGGCACTAGCATAGGTTAACTGACGCTTAGTGCGGTTATAAACTCCATACCAAATGGTAAAATACTTGTCATTTTGATAATTCATTTGGAAGGTGTCATTTAAAGCCCTTAAGACGTCGCTTGGTTGATAATAATTTAACCCTTTGAGGGCATACGATCGCAGTAAATTAAGTACGGAAATTGAGGGAAGAGTAGCCCTCAATCCATGTCCGGCGGTATCTAATAAATAAATTGCTAAGTAATCAGGGTCAAGCCAATAGTAATCCAGACAATCACCGCCAAGCTGACGCGAGGGAATGAATCGGAAGTTGATGCTTAAGGGGTGCGTCATCGGTGGGGGTAGAAGAGATTTTACATATTCTGCCGCCTCTGACAATTCTGCTTCTAGAATTTGCTTTTGAATTTGCAAATCTCGGCTGACTTGATGCAAGCGCAATCCCGCCCTAACTCGCGCTTGCAATTCATTTTGTTCAATGGGTTTGGTAATAAAGTCATCAGCACCAGCATCCAAACCCTTAACACGGTCAGCTACCGAATCTAAAGATGTTAATAAGATAAAAAAGGTCGTGGATAACTTGGGGTTTGCCTTAACAAGTTGGCAAACTTCTATTCCATTTAAACCGGGCATTATCCAATCACAAATAATGAGGGCTGGAGAATAAGAAACTGCTTTTGCAATTCCCTCCTCTCCATTGTTGGCTACAACTACTTTGTAACCCTGTCTTTCTAACATCCTTTTCAGGAGTATCTGTACGGCAGGGTCATCATCAACTACTAGGATTTGAAACACATTACTCATTGGTCAAGGGGTCAAGAGGTCATTGGTCAAGAGGTCATTGGTCATTAGTCATTAACCCGTAGTAAAAATTTTTGACTTTTGACTTTTGATGAATTACGGTGGTGAGAGGGGATTGAGCCACAACAGGACAGTACGCTGCAACTGATTCAGGTCACGGTAGACTTCTTGCTTGAACCACTGTCCCAGAGCGTCAAAAGGCGAGAACGTTTCACCCGTCTGCCATTTAATATCTTGCCCTAAAGGTGTGGTGTGAGTTCCGTTTAGTGTTTGTACTGTCACCATTTCCGGGAAGCGTTTTTTCAACAGCTCGGTTAATGCTGCTGATTGGTCAAGGTTGTCGTTGCTAAATTTTATCAGTAGGTTGCGGCGGATATTATAGCGCTCTTGTACGAGTTTATTTGTTTCTAAAGGCGAAGGAGTAAACTCGATAGCAGTAGCTAGGTTGAACTGTTCGACTAAGGGAATGGCATCTTTTGCAGCATAGTTGTTGTAGGATATTAAGATGTTACCAGCACGTTCTACGGGAAAGAGGCTACCAATCAGCAGGTGGAGTTTGCATCCCATGCTGTGTCCGAGCCCATAAATGGGAAGGTAACGCTTGCGGATAGCTGACGAATCGTGTAGACGTTCTAGGGCGCGTTCAAAGTTGAGCAGTACAGACTTTGCGATCGCAGTATGATCCAAAGTGTTGATGAACGGTGTGGCTATAACAGCATAGCCTTTACTTGCCAGTTGTTCTAGCAACCAGCGATAGGTAACTTGGGGTGCAGTTGCCACAAAAGCACCTCCGAGAAAGTGAATGATACCAATAGGATTTCGCGGGATGAGAACCCAGTTACCAGATATTTCTTGCCAGTCCATGTACGGAAGATGAGAAGTAGAGGTTTCTTTTTTAATACTTCTTCATGGTACGACTTGTTTACTCTGGTTGTGGTTGTGGGATGATTTGAAGTTTGCCGTCTCTATAAAGAGCAACCCTTCGCAATCAACTTGCTGCCTATCTATGAGATGAATTGGGTAATTCTGAAGAGCAACCCTTCGCAATCAGCTTGCTGTAACTGACTGTGTATCTATTTAGATGAATTGGGTAATCCCGAAGAGCAATCAGTCGCAATCAGTTTGCTGCCACTGACCATAGCCTCAGAAGCACAAATGGTAACACAAGCAAAACAGTTAATTGAACGGGTACGAGCACAAGAGCCAAGCCCCCTACCGAAGGATGACATAATAGACGTAATTACAACCATCGCCGTTGACAATTAGCTTTTGGTTAGCATAGATGAAATACGAAGATAAGCGGGTTTGTTCAAAAAACCCGCTTTAGTGCATTTGAAGTTAATTGACGTTAACTTAACTTATTGAGAAAACCTAGCTAACAGTTCCTCACGAGATAATTCGATACAAAGACGAGTATATTCCTCTAGAGGTAACTGTAGCATGGGTTCAACTATGGCAGAGAGTTCTTCATCCAAAGAACCAAAACGGACTTTGAGCAAATTTTCCACAACTTGGCGTTGTCCCTGTTGTAGTCCCTGTTGTAGTCCTTGTTGTAAGATGTTAGTCCTTTCGCGCTCGTAAACCTCTTTAAAGTTCATAATTATCTCCTCATCTTCTTCACTCATGTCTTCTGGATTTGTGACTATAGCGATTCGCCAGCTAAAAAGCAGTTCTATCAGGTTTTGACGTAACGGATTGTCCGGTGAAAGTGCAGCCACCTCCTTGGCTGCATTCTGCTGAACTGTTCCCCTCCCTAACACTCTACACATGAGCGTTTCATTCGTGACTGGCAACTCGTTAATTGCTAGTATGGCAGTGCGGAAAGACTCAGGGAAAAAATACACTCCTTGGGACCATTTTTGTAGCTCTAGTTTAGCGCCAAAACTCTCTAACAAGGTATCGGAAGCCGAAGTCGCTAAAATCCACAAACGCGGTAAATTATCCTCTGGCAAAGAAGTTTTCTCTCGCTTTGCTTTCCGTTGCAATTCCCCAAAGTAAGCAAGTAGCTTGAGTAGGCAATTACGCACCTCTGTTCTACTAGGTTGGTTGCGAAAAGGTTCTAACAAACAAGTACTTGCTGTCATTTTCCCCAGCAGTCCTAGAGATTCCAGATTCGCCTGTGGTGAGGATATGGGGGAAAACAAAATATCCACCTGACGAACCTCATCAGTGATTTCTCGGCTTACTTCCACCTTACCGAAAGGTGACAGTAACTCTTCTAAATATTGTTTGGCAAATTGGTCGTGGGGCTGTCGAGTCATTGTTGTTTGCGATCGCCTCTAGCATTGAAGCAAAATTTTCAACAGTTTTTATATTAATTGATGAACATCAACAATTTTTTTGTAAAAAGGTTTCATTTGTGACTTTTTTTATCTTGTCGTTTTTCTAGGAATTGATTTAAAATAATCAATTGCCTTGCCAAGAGGTTCCATTTGTGACTTTTTTTAGCTCAAAGCAGAATTCTGTAGGTTGGGCTAATTGTGGAGAAACCTAATATTTATCGGCATTTGTTGGTAGAGTGACTCAGCCAACCCTACTTTCTTTCTCAAGTTCCTCTAATTGTAATTGACAGAAGATAATTGTATGTCCACAAAACAAATTTCTGCACATTACCATTGTCATTGTGAGTTTATTAATCTGAGTCGTGTTGAGGTGGAAGCCATGTTGGGAATTGATTTAGATCAAACCAGAGTTTATCAAGAAGCGAAAGCTGAAGGTCGAGAAGCGCTGAAATTGGAACTGGTGCCGCGACTGTTAGCGCGTGGCATGACACAACAAGAGGTTGCAGAAATCCTTGGTTTAACCCTTGAACAAGTCAGAGAAATTGCCCAGGAAGAATCTTAAGCAACACGGCAGTGAAAAGCGCCCTTTTGCTACAACATCATTTGATGAAATAAAGATATAGAAGAATTGATACTTAACAAGCTTTATTCACCACAACATCATTTGATGAACTAAAAATAACGAATGATTGATAGTATGACAATTTATTGAACCGCAGAGTACACGGAAAAGAGCGTCATTACATACCTCGATCCACTTAGAGAGAAGACTATCGAGTGGAAGTGTAGAAATGGATTAATTGCTGTCCGTCATCTCCAATGTCAATAATCCTTTTGATTTATTCACCACAAGCTGCATAATATCTAGCCATAACGCTCCCATCAAGGTATCTGGAACATCGTCCCCAACATGAACGGGAATAACGACCTCTATACCATCAATGATGATTTTGCCTTCATAAAGAGCGAACTGTGCCAACCCTCTTGCTATCCTCATTTCGACTTGAGAAGTCATCAATCTCCACCCTAAAGCTTCTAGGTCTTGGGAATTGATAGCTAACCACCCATCAGTAAACACTGTATCAAATAAAGCTTCAACAGAAAATTCTTCTCCATTGATAGCAACAAGCTGAATTTCAAAGAATAACTCACCGTTATCGCCAAATGAACCTACAGCCATATTCTGCCGCAGGTTCCTGTATCGTTTAATCGAAAGATAGTCAGTTTTACCTCGTCAGTATAACCGTAAGTATCGCGAATTTTTTGTGTTATTCCTTTTAAGGTTGGGTCAATGAGATACTGTTCTGTATCGGGATCGATCGCAATATGCCAGTTGTAATGCGTTTCTATAAGCTGTGGGCGCAATCGCTCGAAAATAGAACGACACCGTGTAGCAAGAGCATCACGTTTTTCTTGGCGGCGACTTTTTTCTTCCGGTGCTATGGGAGATGGGGGTAAGATACGAGTGCGTCGTGGGTGAGACAGCTGTGTCATATCAAAAAAATAAATGCTATGTAGTTTTATTATGCCCGAGCAAATCCCAAATCTCACATATGCCCCTAGCACTCCTTGTTCCTTCTGCTTTTCATGCGGTTTACTGTTAGATTGGTATATTATTTTTTACAGAGTTTTGGATGATGGCGTTGAAATTCTCCGAGTGATTAATGCTCGCTAAGAAAAACCAACCCTAAGCCCCCATACCGGAGTAACGCTTCAATCCCCGCCGCCAAAGCATGCGGTTTAAGCCCAAAAACAGCAAAATCCAACCTATCATTAACCAAAATCCCCTACCTACGTCTGTTGGTAGACCTATCAAAAGACTTGTTGGGAAATCAATCATATAGGGAAATGGAGTACAGAGAACTACCGCCCGAACAGGTTCGGGAAAAACCTCTAAAGGTGCAATCATTCCAGACAAAAACAAGTAAAACAAAAACCACAAATTCTCTATAGCGGTAGCTCGTTCTGTCCAAAAAGCGAACATTGCAAAGGTGTATTGGGTAATAAAGCGCAAAGCAAAAGCTAGTGTGACTGACAGCAAAAAGAGCAAAAAGTTGGTGAAACTTGGTATCCAAAAAGCTTGGGGATACAAGATAAAAAATAATACCAATAGCAACGCAGTAAAAGGTAACCGAGCGAATCTTTCAGAAACATGAGAAGCAATATGGTGCCATACGGGGTCGATTGGTTGGAGCAATCGAGGTGAAAGTTTGCCTTCTACTATCTCCCTTTCAAACTCCCAAATAACCCATACAACCGTGATTTGTCTTACTAAGAAAACTGTAATAAAGTAACGAGCAAAATCCACAGGTCTTAGACTAAATTGACCTCCTTGCGCTGCTTGTATCCAAACTCCCATAAGAATGATTGGTAGAGAATTTGCCAGTACCCATAACAGGAGTTCTGACCGATACTCAACCATATAGGCGTATTGTACAGAGAGAAATATTAGAGCTTTTCTCAGAATTTGCTTCATGATAAATGAGTTAGTGGTTGGTGGTTAGTTGTTGTTTGTTAGTTGTTAGTGGTTGGCGACCTACTTACTAACTCCTAACTACTAACTACTCCCGCTTGGAAAACTCGACCAATCACTTCTTCGACTGGGGGTTCTGTCACTGTTAAGTCAACAACATCTAAATCAGCTAAGATGCGGGAAACTGTGCGAGTTAGTGACTCTTGACGCACCATAAAACACACAGACCGTCCCTCTATGTGTCGCACATCTCCATAAGTCATGAGTTTTTCTTTCGACAGAGGATTCATTAACTCTAGATGAATTTCTTTATAAGGAGCAAACCGTTCTAGCAGCCCATCTAAGCTACCGTCGTACATCAACGTTCCTTGATGAATCAGCAGTACTCGCTGACACAAGGCTGTGATATCAGCCATATAATGACTTGTTAACAGTACGGTTGCCTGGTAGCGCTGATTGTATTCCCGTAAGAAATCACGTACTCCTACTTGAGCATTCACATCTAGCCCTAGGGTCGGTTCATCTAGAAACAGTACCTGGGGGCGATGCAAAAGTGCTGCCAACAGTTCTGCTTTCATCCGTTCACCTAAAGAGAGTTTCCGTACTGGCTGGTTAAGTTTGCCTTGTAGCGAAAGCATTTCGGTTAATTCCCCGACTCGGTGTCGGAACTCTCTATCTGGAATATTGTAGACAGCAGCGTTAATTTTCAAAGAATCAAGGGCTGGTAAATCCCATATCAACTGTTGTTTTTGCCCCATTACCAAAGTAATTTTCTGCAAAAATGATTCATGACGGCTAAATGGAATATACCCGGCGACTTTAACTTCACCGCGAGAGGGATGAATTAACCCCGTGAGCATTTTTAGTGTCGTGGTTTTACCAGCACCATTGGGTCCCAAAAACCCGACCACTTCACCAGGTGCAATTTCAAAGGAAACATCTTGAACTGCTTTGATTTGGCGATAAGTACGGCGGAAAAAGTGGGTAATTGTTCCTAAAATACCTGGTTCTTTGACAGCAACAGGGTAAACTTTACTCAGGTTTTGAACGGATATTATACTGCGATCGCCAGTGCTAGATGGACGAAAAGCATCAGAGACAAGTGGTTCTGGGGACATATGGGTAACAATAAATTCAACTTAGCGGCAAACTTTACTCATATAGTTCACGATTGTATTGTTTTTGTCATTGCACAACAACATACCTGAGATTAACGCAAACGCCCGGAGCGCAAAATACTGATAATCAACCACAGCCCCAACAAACTAGCAAAAGCAAATAATACATTGCTCAAAAATGATAGTTGTGATGTGCGTGCGTTACTAGAAATAATTGCTGCCCCCATAATGAGGGAACCAACCAAGATACTGAAAGAAAGACGATTGGCAGCATCGTCCGTCGTGCGGCGCAATCCATCTAATCCCCGCACTGATATATTCCACTGTAAAGTTTCCGAGGTGATTCGGTCTAGCAACAACTCTATCTGACGGGGAGACTGTAAAGAGAGGCTTTTGAGATCCAATGCTGTTCTCAGAAGCGATCGCACCGGGCTATCTCCAATGAGTTGCCGGCGGAACAAATCTGTCAGCAAGGGCTGGATTTCATCAATAAAATTCAGTTCTGGGTTGAATCCCCGTGCTACCCCTTCTAAGTTAGCCAAAGTTTTAGCATATAAACCCATATTTGTGCGAGCGCATATTCAACATTTGAAAGCTTACGCGAGTTTGGAACCCTTAGTGCAAGAAGTTGTAGATCCGCGATTTCGGTTTGTGGCAAGGGGTATTGCGACTTTTATCGACCAGCTATCAGGACGTTGGTCAGCAGATTTGGAGTACGGGAATAAGATTATGGCTATGCTCAAGCGGCTTTATGAGTCAGCAGGGTTACTCTGAGGTTGATGGGCGGGAGCACTAAATTTCCAATCGAAATGTCAAGTTTCCCTTTCCCTAAATGCTTTATTTGTAGCTAGACTTAAGCTATATAGAAGACATTGAAGAAGCCATAAGACTAGATGATGCAAATTACTGTTGAGGTATCTGAGGAGCTAGGGCGACAATTACAGCAGTTCCAAGACCGCTTGCCAGAGGTAGTAGAGCGCGGTCTTCAAGAGTTGCTAAGCGAACAGTTGTCTGGCAATTTTGTTGATGAGAAGGAGATCGTCGCGTTGTTGGCAAGTCAACCTACTCCAGAGCAAGTTTTGGCGATTCGACCCTCACCAGAATTTCAAACTCGTGTCAGCGATTTGCTAGCACAAAGTAAAGCAGGAAACTTGAGCGCGAAAGGTGAAGCCGAGTTAGAACGTTATCTAACTATAGAACACCTTGTTCGTCTGGCAAAAGCCCATGCATTCGCGCAATTACGTCAAAATCCATGACTTATGTGCCAGCCCACTTACGGCAACTTGTAATTGAACGAGCCAAGAGAAGGTGTGAATATTGCTTGTTTCCTCAGAGTGCTGCACTACTTACCTTTGAGATGGAACATATAATTGCCGAAAAACATCGTGGAAAGACTGAGGCAGAAAATTTAGCTCTCGCTTGCCCGTATTGCAATCGTGCAAAGGGTAGTGATTTGGCATCTATCGATCCTGATACAGGGACACTAACACCCTTTTTTAATCCAAGAACTCAAAAATGGAGCGAGCACTTTCAACTTGAGGGAGCAACGATCGTACCATTGACAGCAGAAGGAAGAGTTACTGTTGAAATTTTACAACTGAATGAATTAGAGCGGTTACAAGAGCGGGAAAGGCTGATTTCAGCAGGTCAGTACTCTTAAAATTATTATGACTTTAAGTACATCTCCTGCCTACCTTACTACGCACGTATGACGGTGACGGAACGTTTGCCTTTTGTAGTTGTCATTTGTGTTGATAGGCGTTCTTCAATGGGTAGCGCTTTTGAACGGCGGTCAAAAATAAACAACCAGCCTGAATCTAATCCCAATCGTGCTAAATAAGAGTCCAATTGTTCAAGACCCTCAGATTGTGGGTCTCCCTTTTTATCCCGCCAAACTTTTAATTCGATTCCCAATGTAACATTGCCATATTTTAAACATAAGTCCATGCGATCGCTTCCAATAGCATATTCGCGTTCTAAAGTTCCACCACCATTAACGACGCGATGTAAGAATGCCATGAGTACTAGATGGGGTGCAATTTCATGGTATACAGTGCTACCTAATAACGGTTCGCCATGCTGACACCAAAATCTCAAAAATGCCTGTAATAAAGCATCAGTATTTAACTCACCTTCTGGAGTTAACCAAGTAGGCGCGATTTTAGGCAACGAAGCCATTGGTGTAACCGTCAATACTCTAGGTAAGACTTCGCGGTAAATGGGATTGGCAATTGTTAACCCACCTTGCGGGTCCATTTTACATAAACCCAAATCGATAACAAACTGAATGTCATCGTTAGGCACATCCCCTAGTTCCAAACCTGCTAGCATTGGTTCGATAATTACTTTGATTCTTGGTTCTCGAAGTCTTTCAGCAAGGGAATCAAGATGAGTATCTTGACGTGCAATAAGTATTTCTTTGGCTTTTAAAAGATGTTCGCGTGTAATTGCTACAGTTGTATCTGTTACCATCTGTTCTACAACTTCTTTGGCTAGCGCATTGACTAACCAAGGCTGTCCCTGAGTCAATTCAAACGCCGTTGCGATCGCTTCTTCTGTAAAAACTTGTCCCGTATCATCGGTGTGTTGCTGGTATAGTTCTCGAACCTCAAGTGCATTAAAATCTCGCAACGTTAAAGAACGCACTTTGATATTAAAAGGACTCGCCGTATTTAAGCGATCTCTACCACCAGAAGCAACTTTATAATCACGCACGTCTCGTAAGCCAATCAACCCTACAGACCACGGAAAATTTTTAGGACGCCCGCGATAGCCATCTCGTAACTGGCGCAGAAGTGAAATTAATGCTTCATCCTGTAAAGAGTCAACTTCATCGATAAACAACACCAATGGTCTCTTCGTTGCTTGCGCCCAAGCCTGTAAAGCTGCTTGAATTCTGCGTCCTGGCTGTCCTTCATTCCATTTCTTAGGGGGATGTAGATCGGAGGGTAAATCAAACCGAGCACTCGTCCACCAACTATCTATAATAGGTAACTCTGCTGCACTTGGGTCGTGACTGTAGGGCGCTCCCACCTCTACGGATACCATAACTGCCGTGTAGCGCCCACTAGTTGTTAGTTCCGCCGCTAACGCCAGCATTGCAGTAGTTTTGCCTGTTTGACGAGGCGCATGAATGACAAAATAGCTACGTTGTTCAATCAACTGCTTTAAGTCTGGCAATCGGCTGGTTGGCGACACCATGTAGTGAATGTCAGCTTGACAAGGACCTGCAGTATTGAACCAACGAGTCATGGATGATAAATATTTGCTGGGCTGCGCGAGTTTGATGCTAGTGTAACTTATTTGTGAATCACATAACTAAGAAGACATCGGGTGATGCAAGGTCATTGCTATAATATGATTCCAACAAGTGCGATTGCTCGACTTCAGGACATTTTTTCTTTACTTACCCTCGCATAATGAATTGTATATTACATATTTGGCAAAATCGAAGTAGCTTAAAACAAATCCCAAAATCATGGTTAGCAGTCTTAAAGAACTAATTGACGAGCCACAACCGGGTCTTGTCAATGACCCAGAGGAACGATTTATCAGTAGTGGGGTAAGTTGGGAATTTTATGAGGCACTATTAGCCAAACTAGAAGATAACTCCTATTATCGTGTAACTTACTTGGATGGAATATTAGAAATTGTGTCGCCGTCAAGAAAACATGAATCGGTAAAAACAAGGTTGGCATCCCTTATATGGCTTTATCTATGGAAAAAACAAATTAAACATTTTTCTTTAGGAAGTACAACTTTTAAAAATAAAGCCAAGAAAGCAGGGGCAGAGCCGGACGAGTGTTACTGCATGGGGGAAGAAAAGAACATTCCTGACTTAGTTATAGAAGTAGTTGTTACTAGTGGCAGTGTCAGCAAGTTAGAAACCTACCGACGCTTAGGAGTCCCAGAGGTTTGGTTTTGGCAGCACGACCAACTTAAGATTTACCATCTGCGAGACGCTTCTGACTTAAAACAAGCAAAGGTTTTTACTGATACTTACGGATATGAAGAAATAACAACAAGCGAAGTTTTGCCACAGTTGGACATTGCTTTGGTAGTAAGGTGCGTTTTAATTCCTGACTCAGTTCAAGCAGGTGATGAATTTTACCAAAACATATGACGAACGTTCTTGTGCCTAATTTATAGATCAAAGTTTTGATAAATGTGGATTACATCCTATCTTAAAAGAATCATCTTAAGCAACTGCATAACCACTGTATGGTCTGACTTCAACAGGATGAAATGCTAGAACAATCTTATCTTTAGGTACACCGGCGGCTACCAAATCATCGGTAATCCCATCCTCAATTCTATCTCGCTGAATCCTAATTTTACCATTGATGATTTCAACATCAACAACACAACCATGAATCCGCAAATTCCCGTCCCAACCTGAAATCATCAGTAAATAGTGATTTCTATCTTGGCTAACAACAACTTCAGATTTAATTTCACCATAAGAGTAAGGAATATCGGCATGGTTCTTAAGAATTTTGTAAATAGTTTCTCGATATTGATTTAATGTACCCACTCAAATATCCTTAGCAAGCATCTCTTGCTCTTACTATTTTAACTTCAAACTTCACCTGGTTTTACTCCACTTCATAAAGCTTTCCAAGGGTTAATCAACTTAACACAAGCCTGTTGAAAGTCTGCTTTATTGCGTGTTACCAAAGTAAAATCCTCATGTAATGCGAGAGCGGCAATCAATGAATCTATTGCTGCCATACGCTGACCATTTAGCTCTAATCTACCATTCAACGTTCCCCACGTTCGCATGACATTAATGTCAATTGCTAAAATTTTATTACTAAATCGAATCAGTAACTCATCGTTTAACCAACTGTGTAATTCTGTTTTGCGTTTAGATAGTGGTAATTTTTCAATGCCTTTATAGATTTCACCTATTGTAATTACACTTAAATAGACGCTGTCAGGATTAAGCGCATCAATCCATTCAATCACTTGTTGATTTGGTTGCTTTGCAATCAGTTCGGAGATAACGCAGGTATCGAGCAAGTAACTCAAAACGCCATATCCTCCCTGACGTCGCTCTTGTCCCGACTTAAATCTAACTCAACTTCTGCCAATGGGGATGTTTGAAAAAATGTAGAAAGCTTTTGCTGCCCAGACAGCATTTTTTGATACTCTCGATAAGAAAGAACGATCGCCACCTCCACTCCTCGCTTGGTAATTACCTGTGGACCTTGATGGATCGCTTCCTCAATCACTTCGCTCAACTTGTTTTTAGCTTCTTGAAGTTGCCATTGCTTCATCATGAGAACCTAGCTAGACTGTCTAGATTATATCAAATTTAGAAGCGATCTGCCGAAGCCAGTAGCGAAGCGATCGCTTTGCTGCACCACAAGTACGTACAGCAAGCTACAAGAGAAGATGATATCCTCCCGTGTCTAGAGTATTTTTTGGTAAAAGGAGCACAAATGCTTACACAGTTATCGCTGACCGTTCATAATTAACTTCACCCCCTTAGCTGGAGCTAAAGTCACCCCTCGCCTTTGAGGACGTTCTGGTTCCTGGCTTGCTAATGTCATTTGATAGCGGGACATCATTGTGGCGAGAACTAATTTCATCTCAAACAATGCTAAAGCTTCACCAATACAGCGACGTATCCCACCTCCAAAAGGGTAGAACTCATAGGGGGAAAACTGGCGTTGTAAAAATCGCTCTGGCTGAAATTGCTCTGGTTCTGGGTATATATCTTGGCGATGGTGGGTTAAGTAAATGCAGCCATAGAGCCTTGTACCGGGTTCTAGCTGGTAGCCTAACAATTCAACAGGTTCTTTTACCGCTCTGGGTACTGTTAATACGGAAACTGGATAAATCCGCAAAGCTTCATAACAAACTGCTGTTAGGTAAGGCAAACGGACAATTTCCATTGGGGAAGGATCTGTGCCTAAAGAATCCAATTCTTTAAGCAGTTGGTTTAGGACATTGGGCGATCGATGTAGCCAATACAGCGCCCAAGCAATCCCCGTAGCTGTGGTTTCGTGACCTGCAATTAATAGCGTCATCAACTCATCCCGCAGATGTTCGTTTGTCATCGGCTCACCATCTTCATCCCTTGCTTGTAAAAGCAATGTGAAAACGTCTGCACGAGAAGGATCGTGCTGTTGGCGGCGCTCTTTCATTTCAGCAAACAGAAGTCGATCGATTTGTTGCTGCTTCTGAAGAAAGGAACCCCACGGGCTCCAATCACCTAAATCTTTTTGGAGAAATGGAAAGTAAAGTGAACCCGATACTAAAGGAGATCGAAATCCATCTCCTAAGTTAATAATGGACTGTTTAAGTTGACAAAAACGCTCCCCTTGGTGAACACCAAAGACAACATTCAGGATGACTTCTAGGGAGATTTCCTGCATGAGCTTACGTGCTGCGAACACTTGACCGGGCAGTAATGGCTGCATTGCCTTCTCGGTAAGTTCACAAATGAGTTTTCCATAAGAGAGCATTCGATCGCCGTGGAAAGGTGGCATCAAAAGTTTGCGTTCTTTACGATGGCGATCGCCTTCAAGTATAAATATCGAGCGATCTCCTACAATGGGTTGCAAAAGCTTGTTGGGCGGAGCTATAAATTGGTTATTATGACTGGAAAAAATCTGCTGAAGTGCTTGGGGATCGCTTACAAACAACACGCAGGAATGGTTACCTATTACGGGTGCGTTGAAGATATCACCACAGCGTTGCTTTGCAGCATCCATGTAACCTAAGGGGTTAGTAATCCATTGGATTTTCTGAAGCCACTGGGGAGATTGGGAGCCTTCAGGGAGTTTTCCTTGTGATTTGGGCATTATTTCTGCAAGGAAGCTATTCAAAACAATACCAATTAGATTATCATTGGATGCAAATGATACTGCACCACCAATAACTAGTTAACAATATTTAGTCTTCAATTAAAAAATCACACCACAGGCAACAGATTGCAGAGGAAATAAATAACTTTATAGCAGAAGTTGAGAATCAGGCTGATTTGAAGAAACGAATAATCTCGCGGACATGGTCTAGAAATTGTCCATCGGTGGAAAGCTGAGCTATGGCTTGTCGTGCTTCTCTTGATAGACGTTCGTGTTCGGTCTGGTTTGTGGCGCGTAACTCTTCTATATTAGAGGAAATACGAGCGAGTTCTTTGCGAGTTTCTTCTATGTAAACTTGCTGATTGGAAGCTAGGGAATAAGGTTGTTCTGGGTTCAGTTGCTCTTCCAATCGCTTAACAGTATCTTCAAGACTACTGAATCGAGAGCGGAGTTCTACAATATCTTCACGCGGATAAGTCCATTCTTGGCGAATCATTGCCAATCTCGCGTATAAATACTCGTAAGCACTTACGGCTGGACGTAAACCTGTTAACAACAAAGCAGCCCCAGAACCAATGTAGCCGACTGCACTAATACCACTGACAGCAAGAGTATAAAGACCAATAGCTGAAAGTAAGTGTAAGGCAATGGCAATCCAAAGCGATCGCTTTGCCAAAACCTTAACGTACTCCAATTTTTTCTCATCCACCGGAATTCCTTTTTCTGTGGATTGTGCGCCTTCTGCTAAAACTTCTTTTGCCTGAAAATGCACGTTCCAAGGTACAGTGACAATCACCAAAAGCCACCAAAAACTTGCGCCACCGATAATCCAATCCAGAAAGTTACCAGTCGGGACATGGAACCATTGCAGTACGCTAAAAGCCAGCAGTACCAAAACCAAAACCCCAAAACTGGAACTGATAAAAAAGCTAAGATACATTTTGACCTATCTCCAATGAAGGTATTAGTTCAATCATTGCCTTGGCTTGAGATGAGGTTAGAAATGCTTGTGATGGTTTTTAGAGTTACACAATGAAGTGAGTCTGTTGTTAAGTAGATAGGTGCAAATCTACCCATCTATATAAACAAATGTTGAGATGCTCTCAAGCCTACTAACGACTTACTGACTAATAACTATAGGATTACTATTTGATTTTTGAAATACACGTAGGGGAGCCACCCTCGTGCGTGGGTTTGTGCCGCACTCCAAATTTGTCGTTTGCCAGATTCTAAATCTACTTTCAAAAAGGCTTGCAGGGGAGCGTTACCACTAGAGCTGTGAGCAGCAGCCATATATAAGTAACGGTACGGACGCCCTACATTCTGGGGATGTACGCTTGGAAACTCGCAGCACTGGCTTTCCAGTAACTCTCTATATACTGCGTTCTGCCTGAGATTGAGGTTGAAACGCCATAGTTGTCCGGGTTGGAGAGCATCAAAATCTACTTCCCGGAAATCGCTTGTCGGTTCTACTTCTGGTAGTGATTCGTAGCAAATAGAGTCAATGACAATTTCATCTCCCACTTCAAAAGCGTTGGCATGGTGGAAAACAAAGCCAGACTGAGTTTCTAAAATTTGAACGCCCTTCTGTTTGGGGTCGCGGGAGATAATGATGATACGCGTAGGTTGATGTGGTTGAAATTTAATGCATTCCCCAGCACCACGCATTCCCAAAACAAAAGGCATGGGATTGAAGGTTACGGGGTTTTGAAAGAAGATGCAGTAATTAGGCGTGATGGCAAAATCGTGGATAAACGCAAAACCTGGCACGTTGTGGGCGTGCTTGCGTACTATATTGCCTTTTGTGTTTAACTCAAAAATAGTGATGGTTGTGGAGAGTCCCGGCTTGATAGAAAAGTTCACAAGGCATGGCTCACCACCATCGCGATCGCAACTGGGGTCAAAACGAGGATGGGCAGAAAAAGCTTCCCCTTCTGACAAAACACCGTTAAAGTGTTCTTTGCCCAAAGTCTCTAAAGTATAAGGATCGAGGCGATGTGGATCGGCTGCTTCCCACAAGGCAAGCAATTTATCACCCCAATAAATCACGTTGGTATTGGCAATATTTTTCAACCTAAAATCAAAGGCATTAGCCAACACTCCACCAGGCTTTTGGGTTCCAAAGACGCCACGATAGAGAATCTTCCCGGCTTTCTGTTCTTCCAAATAGGCTTGAGTGCGAACATAACGGTTGCTGAAATGGGCACGTCCATCAAAGAAGGTGACACGAGAAATCATGCCATCTCCGTCAAATGGGTGATGAATGCGTTGCCCGTTGATGTCTAGCAAACCCGGACCATTTCTAAATAGAGTCCCGTGAAGTTCTGGTGGAATTTCTCCTTCTATATCATTAATCCAATAATCAAATTCTTCTTTGAGAGATTGATACCCTGCTTGCCAATCACCACGGGTGTAAGATTTTTCTGGAACTGTAGAAGCCCGTTCGTAAAGTTGAAAAGACTGCATACTGGAAAATTGCTAAAAGTTGTTAGTTATTAGTTAGTCGTTAGTGGTTGGTGGGCAAGCTACTAACTACTACCCACTAACCACTGACCAAAGAAGGCATTCACCTTTCAGACTCTGGTTGTTGCACCATTAACTCAGACAAAAAAGGTTGTTCTCCATTTGTGGTTGGAGCTACTGGCAACACTGGTGCGGATGCTGGTTGTAATGTTGGTGTTACCGACACCTCAGTTTGAGGATCGGCAGAAGGTAGCCAGTTGATAAATGGCAATGGCAGTAGAGTACTGAGATTGGTAATGAGAACTAACAGCCACAAAGAATTAAAGTTACTCTCTGTGATGCCCATTAAGTGCATCAATCCCGCCCCCAATTCGTAGGAAACAAGCCCTGCTAAGTTTGTTACAGACATTAAGAGGGCAAATAATGTTGCTTCCACGCCCGCAGGACAAAGCCTTGCTGCTAGTACTAAGACTGGCATATAAGCAATTTGTCCCATCATAGTAAGAATGAGGCTATCTCCCAAACTAAACCAATGGTCATCTATACCTAAGGTGCGGTTAGTGTGAGTGACAAGTAGCAGCATAGACATTCCTAAAACTGCTGAAAGTACTGTACTCCAGGCAAAAATGACTCTAAAGGGAACGGTTTTGAGGAAACGCTGAAAAATCCAAACGCCAACAAGGGATGCAACACTTGTCACCAGGCGCACTCGTCCCAAAAATTCTGGCTGAAAGTGGAGTTCGTTGGTAGTGAAAAAGAAAAAAGCTGAGTCAGCAGTTGGTGTTGCTTGCCAAAGGAAAAGAAACGCTGTCGGTAGCCAAATTGCTTTTTGAGTGACGGCTTTACGGAGTTCACCGACTTGATGCTTGATGTTGTTAAAATTTGCGCGATCGTTACGCTCAACATCTCTTTTTACAGGTAACTCGGCAATTAACCACGCCACTCCGGAAACAAGAAGCGGGAATGTTGCGGTGATCCAAAAGATGGTGCGGGTCGTGAAATGCTCTAGCAGCAAACCGCTAAAGTAAGCTGTTATCAAACTACCTAGAGCTAATGTCCCCCAACAGAGGGATTGGAGAGAACCTGCCTCTGCTTGAGATTCTGCTCTTGCTCGTTCGACAATCAGCGAGTCAACAATAACGTCACTAACTGCAACTGAAAGGGAACCAAGTGCGATCGCTGCTGTAGCAGCTACGGGTGTGTGAACGACTGTAGCGAGACTCACCCAAGAAGTTGCTCCCAGTATTCCGGCAAGAACTAGATAAGGACGCCTTCGGTAGCCAAATATGGGCAAGCCATCAGAAATAAAACCAAACAGTGGCTTGATCATCCAGGGAAGGGCAACTATTCCTAACAATGCCGAAACTTGAGATGGAGTTAATCCCAATTCATCCTTCAGGAAGAAGCTAACGGCAAGACGTGCTAACCCTAAAATGCCTTGAACGAAGTAAACGGTAAGAATGGCGACTAACTCGGCAGTCAGTTCGTTACCGAATAAAACTTTTTCCTTTACTGAGTCTTTGACCTTGGACAAGCCAGAGGAAGAAACCAGCATTGATAAACAATTTTTAAGATTTATCGACTTTTATATATCATATCGATTTTTTATGAAGTAAGTGTAGAAAAATAGTCCTCCGCAGGTAAGGTTCAAGCAGATACTCTATGGCTTTTGGTTGGAAAATAATGTTTTTTCATAGCATTGCGCTTTAAAGTTGCCACTGCTGTAGCCTTTGTTAACACAACTTTACTTAAAGTTTATTTAAAAAATTCCTTATCGTTGTCATCACATAATTAAAATGCCTTCCAAATGGTGTTTCAATACGGTTTTCCCGTAGCTGCAATCGGGCAAGATTTAACAGCAAATTAAATTATTAATACAATTGTTAAATAACATGTTGACATCTTCCTCTGCTTTGTTTGCCGCCAACTATTCCTTGCACTTCACCGAGCAAGAGCGCATGGTTATGCAGAGTCTTGCAGATTATTCCTCAGTACAATCCCTACCGTTCGTTTGGAGACTGGCACACGAGCGATTTGGTCAAACCCAGGCACTTGTCGATCCCCATACAAAACCAGAAGTTGTTCTCACTTATACTCAGTTGTATCAACAAATTCAGTCATTTGCAGCTGGTTTGCAGGCATTAGGAGTCCAACCAGAGGCAAACCTTCCCTACGTCGCCCTGTTTGCTGACAACAGCCCTCGTTGGTTCATTGCCGATCAGGGCATTATGGCAGCTGGAGCAATTAACGTGGTTCGGGGTGCTCAAGCAGATCCCGAAGAACTACTGTTTATTTTGGCAGATAGCGCCAGCACTGTTCTCGTAGTAGAAAATCGGGAAACGCTAAAAAAACTTTGTCCTCAACTGTACTCTTTGCCAATTCACCTCGTGGTTTTGTTATCTGATGAAGAGCCAGATGAAGAAAACTCCCTCAAGATACTGAACTATCAAAAGCTGATGGCAATCGGGTCCAACTATTCGCTACAGAGGGTAAATCAAAATCAAGATACACTGGCAACCCTAATGTATACTTCCGGAACAGGTGGCAAACCTAAGGGCGTTATGCTAACTCACGGTAACTTGCTACACCAAATCACAACTATCGGTGTCGCGGTACAACCTCAGGTAGGAGATCGCATACTTAGTGTTTTACCAACCTGGCATATCTATGAACGCTCTATAGAGTACTTCTTTCTCTCTCAAGGCTGTACCCAGATTTATACTAACGTCCGTTATTTCAAACAAGACCTCAAAGAATTCAAGCCCAAGTACATGGCTGGTGTTCCGCGACTGTGGGAATCTATTTATGAAGGAATGCAAAAGCAGTTTCGAGAACAGCCTCCCAACAAGCAGCGCCTCATTAAATTCCTACTAACTAATAGCCAGCGCTACATTGAGGCTCGCCGCACTTTGTATCGCTTGGAGTTAAACCAAAGCCCCCGTTCACCCCGGCAAAACTTGATAGCTGGAATACAGACAGTAGCTTTATTACCATTTCATGCTTTGGCAAAACAACTGGTTTATAAACAAGTTCTTAATGCAACTGGCGGTCAAATTCAGCAAGTTATCAGTGGCGGTAGCTCCTTGGCAATGCACTTGGAAAACTTCTTTGAAATGGTAGGTTTTCAGATTCTAGTGGGTTATGGCTTAACAGAAACTTCTCCTGTTATTAGTGTCCGTCGGCATTGGCACAATCTACGTGGTTCATCTGGAAAATTGATGCCGGGTACACAAGTCAAAATTGTCGATCCTGAGACCCGTCAACCCATGTCTGTAGGACAACGTGGTTTGATTTTGGTAAGAGGTCCACAGATTATGCAGGGGTATCACAATAACCCAGAAGCAACAGCGAGGGCTATCGATTCGGAGGGTTGGTTTGACACTGGCGATTTGGGTTGGGTCACAGCCGATGACGATCTTGTGTTAACCGGACGGGCAAAGGACACGATTGTTTTAACGAATGGGGAAAATGTAGAGCCCCAGCCACTAGAGGATGCTTGTCGGCGCAGCCCTTATATTGACCAAATTATGCTTGTAGGACAAGACCAGCGATCGCTTGGAGCTTTGATTGTTCCTAACATGGACGCTTTAGAGCAGTGGGCAGATGCTCAAAATTTGAGTTTACAAGAAATTGACCTTAATAGCAAAGCTATTCATCAATTATTCCGTCAAGAATTAATTCGTGAGGTGCAAAACAGACCGGGTTACCGTGCTAGCGACATCATTGGTCCATTTAAACTGATTTTGGAGCCATTCTCGATTGACAATGGCATGATGACCCAAACAATGAAAATCCGGCGTCCTGTTGTTATACAACGTTACAGGGATACGATCGCGGATTTGTTTTTGTGAATTTTCTGTATGAACTCTTTTGTGCGCAATTGCGCACAAAAGAAATTGTCCTCTACCTTTTTATTTGCCCAGGGCTAAGACTGCATTTTGTCCGCCAAAGCCAAAGCTAAAACAAAGTACGTGCTCAATTTTACTGTTACACGCCTCAAGCGCAATATTCATATCAAATTCTAATTGACTTAGTCCCACACAAGGTGGTGTAATTTGATACTTTAATGCCATGAGAGAAAAAGCAATTCCCAAAGCGCCTGAAGCTCCTAACGTATGACCCGTAGCACCTTTAGTCGAACTAACTGCAGTACTTTTGGGAAAGAATTGCTGTATCAAGAGGCTCTCTATGCGATCGTTGAGTTGTGTAGCTGTCCCATGAGCATGAATGTAATCAATATCACTATAGGTCAGATGACTGCGGTTCAGGCATTGTTGTATTGCTGACTTTGCGGCACTGCCTTGTGGATCTGGAGCATTGGCATGATACGCATCAGATGTCAAACCAAAACCTAGAATTTGACCGTAAACCTTTGCCTGACGCTGTTTTGCTAATTCTGCTGACTCCAAGACAAAGACAGCTCCCCCTTCTCCCAACACCAAACCTTCTCGGTGTAAATCAAAAGGATAAGCACCCGTTTTTGCTAATACCCCCATCTGCTGAAACCCAGTTAGGGTAAGTGGTGTGATTGGCGCTTCTATTGCACCAGTAATGACTCGCTCGCATTGCCCGGATTGAATGAGGTAAGCGGCTTGTGCCATCGCCCAAACTCCTGTGGCGCAAGCAGCCATTGGTGCCAAAACCATGCCACAAGAACCAATTTGCCGTGCAACAGCAATGGCATTCATGTGAGGCAAAGTTTCTAACCAAGTCCCTAAAGAAGATGGGGGGAAAAAAGAAAACATTTCCCGCGCCATTTGCTCCCACAAACCTTGATTGCTGCGGCTTGAACCAAGTACTACTCCACAATCAACTAAAGGTGGAAGCAAATCGGCATCTTTTAAAGCTGAAGCGACAACCAGTTGAGTAAGTGTTCTTAATCTGACTGGTTGTTCGTCAATCATTCCTAAAGGATAGGGTTGGAGTTCTGGAAATGGTTGATGCAATTTAATTCCTGATTTACCTGCTATTAACTGTTGCCAGCTTTCCTCTAAACTTTTGCCTAAAGCAGAAACAAGACCAATCCCTGTCACAACAACCGTACTCACTGTCCTGCATTTTTCAAGTTTTCTGCACCTTGAGTGACTTTAGCGGAGTCAATGCGATCGCCTTGCTGAATTTTATCAACGACTTCCATTCCTCCTTTGACATAGCCAAACACGGCATAACTACCATCCAAGGATTGGAGATCGGACAAAGCGAAGTAGAACTGAGAAGACGCTGAGTCTACAGGAATAGATGCTCGTGCCATTGCTACTGCACCGCGTTTATGCCTTAGTACGGGTGCTTGGGATATACTGGCGTCCTTAAATGTTTTGCTGTATACCAATGTTTCCGAACCTTGAGGCTTAATCTCCAAGGGTATGTAGCGAATTTTTTTTGTTTTTGGATCGACAAAACTACCTGTACCCAAATCAGTTGCTGGAACTTTCGGGTTTTTACTTTGAGGATCGCCCCCCTGTACCACAAAAGGACTGGGATCGCGTTCGACTCTATGAAACATGAGCCCGTTGTAAACACCTCGCTGGACGAGATCTACAAAATTACCTGCTGTAATGGGAGCATTCGTACCATCGACTTCAATAGTGATGGGTGAACCTTTGACAGTCATGACTACAGTTGCCTTACCTTCAAGCCGTGGTAATTCTTTAAATCCTGTAGAGGGATCGCTGGTATTTTCAGACACAGGAGTTGCTCCTGTGCTTGAAGTTTCGGTAGCTGTTTCAGTAGTTAACTGGGAGCTTGTTTGAGTGGCGGTAGAAGTTGGAGAAGAATTGGAAGCAACTTGCGATGTTGAACAGCCGCCAAGCACTAACGCACTAAAAATGAAAGAAACTAAAAATTTGGAACAGTTTAACCGCATTGCCAGTTAGAGACACAACCAGTGTATCTTAACCTCGTTGTGCGGTTTTGCTACTCCCTGTTTCAATTTCAGATGTGTTAATAGCTAATAGTTCGTTACCATTAGCCATTAACCACTAACCCTTAGCCATTAGTCTTTAAATTTTCTGCACCTTGAGTGACTTTAGCAGAGTCAATGCGATCGCCCTGCTGAATTTTGTTTACGACATCCATACCGTTAGTCACGTAGCCAAAAACCGCATAGCTACCATCTAGAAAACTCAGTTCGTCTAGTGCAAAGTAAAACTGGGAAGAAGCCGAATCAGGCATTTGCGATCGCGCCCTTGCCACTGCACCCAACGTGCCACCCTCGTGCGCGGGTTTCCCGCGTTGAGAGGAGTGGCGTTGGGCAGTGCCCACCACAACTTAGATTTGGTGGGCACTGCCCACCTTACAAATACTTAAATTTTTTCAATAATCAAACTGGATTCCTATAGTACGTACACTTCAGCAGTACACTTCAGCGCAAATAAAGCTCACAAATGCAATTTGTTGTAAAGCTTGCAACGTCATGCTGTTACTTTCATCCAAATGCCTTCATACTTCAACCTTTTTGTACTAGCTAATGAGATAACTACGCCAGGAATCTTGACCCCCACTATCAGGAAGCAGTAAGCGCCAGGTTTTACCTTCTTTTTGAAGTTGTAGGTAGAGTTCAAAGGGTTTGCGGGATTGTTTTATCTGTCGTTTTGATAACTTAAAGGTAAGGTCGTAAGTTCCTTGAACGCGATAAGTAAGTAGGTTTTGAATCGTTAGGGGTTGTTCTTTAGTAATTGACAGCCGGTTAATTTCAAATCCTTGAAAATTTAAATATAGCTGTTGGCTGAGCCTTTGCTGAGTTTGCTGTAACTCAAAAGTAAGTGCTTTTTGTACTAGCTGGCTGGTAGGTGCGAGTACACTCGTCGTACACGCACTCAAAAGACACAACAGAACTAGGCTGATAATGAGCCTCATTACTAAAAAAACTCCTCTATTTTCATACCTGTTGCCGTTCTAAAGTAGCATATTGCAGGTAAGTATAATTATTATCTAATCATAAATTCTACGGGAAACAAAAGACTGTAGGTGGGAATTTTTACGTAGCGATCGCTTAAAATTTTCCCCATGAGGTGAGTTGGGAATTTTCTTTCTCCGTAAACTAGGAAAGACTTGTGATTTCAGTTCTTTTTACACCTTAAATTGCGTCACTTGTTCTTTTAAGAGAAATCCCTACAGTTTTGGCTTCTACTCAACGCAGACAGTTTTTTCGGTACTGCTATTAAGTCATCTTATTAACACATAGTTGGATTTGGTTAAGGAAAAAACATCCGGAGGGCTAATTTTTAACCCTGAATATTTAAATACGGTAAACCAACACTAATACACGGGCAAGTTTTGTAAAATTACTGTAAAATTTGATAAAAATAAAACAGTTGAATAAAAATAAATACGTGATTTTACGTATACTATACTTACAATTACATTGTTAAAGCAATTACAATAAAAGATGAAGACTATTGCCGCACAGGTGCGTAACCGCATTTTAAAAAACCTGTATGAAATTTCCTTTGTAAAAAATCCTGCTGAACTTGATTATCAAGTAGCTGTCAAAAATCATACTAATGACCTGCCTGCTCTATGCGCTACCGACTTAGCATTGGTGGAGACTCTAAAAACAGAAGGAGTTGCGATTACTTCATTAGAAGCACTTTCAATACCCTCAACTCCGCAAATGCTTAAAGCAGCAAAAACGCTGATGCCAAAAATACCAAGAATTTCTTTTGAAGATAAAAATGAATTCGTTGTTCACGCCAGTCCCCAGCAAATGATGGAATATCCAGAAATTTTTCTCTGGGGTCTGGAACAACGCTTACTCAATATTGTGGAGAATTATCTTGGCTTGCCCGTAGCTTATCATGGTGCGTACTACCGAAGAGATATTGCCAACAATGTTGAGAAGAAATCAAGGTTATGGCATATGGATTCAGAAGACCGAAAGTTACTCAAAATAATTATTTATTTAAATGACATTAACGAAGATAAAGGACCATTTCAATATATTCCGCAGCCTTTAACTCTAAATGTGGCTCGCGCTCTGAGATATAAATATGGCTATCTCAGAGACACAACAATGCGACGGGTTATATCAACATCACATTACAGGTCTTGCACGGGGCCCTCTGGCACTGTTGTTTTTGCTGGGACTGCAAGCGTTTTTCATCGCGGAAAGATACCCGTAGCTTCAGATAGATACGCAATATTTTTTGACTATACTTCCAGACAACCTAAGTTTCCTTTTTATTGCAAATCTTCACTACCTCAAGAGGATTTACTTCTCCTTTCTGGAAAAGTATCCGAACAACAGAAGCAGTATGTTTTCTGGCGGCAATAACTTTTGTATTGATGCTATTGTCCCTACAAGAATGCACCACTAAAAATGGTGCATTTCAATGTGGGTTGTAGATACTAAATTCCTCGATTCCCCGTTGATTCAAAATATTTTCAGCACCACGAATGTCTTCATCAGTGCCATTGATGATTACCAAATAATCTCCTTGCGACACTCGTTGACTGTAAATTTTAGCTTGCTCTTCAGGAATTCCCAAACCAATTAGTGCTCCCAAAAACCCACCGCTAGCAGCACCAATCCCAGCTCCTGCCGCCGCAGCGCCAAGAGTCGTGACAATTTCGCCTGCTAGTAATACCGGACCGACAACAGGAAATGCAAAGGTGCCTAAACCAACAACTAAACCAGTAATACCTCCCAAGATACTACCTGTCATTGCTCCGGATGCCGCTCCTTCATCAGCTTTATTGCCTAGGTTGTGTTTCTTTTCAATCCCAACGATATCACCTTGGCGATCGCTATGTCTTGCAATAACAGAAACCTGATTCATCGGAAAGCGAGCATCTCTGAGTGTAGTGAGTGCGTGTTCCGCTTTGGTAAGGTCCGAAAAAACCCCTACTGCACGCTTGTGTTCAACCAAAGTCATTTTAACTCCTTCAAAAGTCAGTTTTAGAGAGGCATTTTTCCCCTTTTTCATTGATTGCTTTGCACGTTGCCCTTTGAATCTCCTCTACCAATAGGTAATCGAAGAGATTCGCGCTTTATGTCTAGATTTATGTATCCCTACTTACTGTTTTGCTAAATTTTTATTGAGTTTTCATCAGCCCCAAGGTAAGCTGGGCATCCTTCATGAGGGTGATATGTAGAAAACTAATACCCGCCTGATAACAGCCGACTCCAGGTCAAGAACGGTTGACCTATGATAGGAAATTGCACTTGTATTGTTCGGTTCTACGACTTTCATCAATATATAAATGAGTATAACCTCATAGATAGTAGTAAATGCTAACCCTAAAATACGTTAGTCGCTCTTTTAAAGGGGTGAAAAGTTGTGTACCAGTGGATATTGCCGAGCCTGAGCGAAATATTAGTTAACAGCCAATCTGGTGAAGCGGAATGCTCATCTGCTAAAGCCGACCAACAATGGCGTGTTAGCATTGCAGCCACAGAACAGCTTCTCATGAGGAGCTTGGCAACAATTTCAGATGAAGTGAGCCAGGGATTGGTCTTATCGGGACCTGCTCCTATACTAAGTGAGCAAAAATTAACTCAAAGCTTACACACAGTCACTTTCACAGCAAAGCCATTTAACCCCTTGGCGCTTATGCCATTTCAAATGCCTCCTGGTGTTGCTGTGGTAGATGAAATACCTTCTCAAGAAACTATATTACCTTTACTAGAAGCAGATCCGCTCACAGGGGAGCAGTTTTGCTTAGTTTTTACAGAAAAATTTAGATTAGTGCTGGTTTTAGCAGACTATAAAAATGGTCATAAAACTTTTTGTTTTTCATTTGATTCTGAGGTAGTAGAACAAGCATGGCGGGCATTAGGGGCACGAGTCATGTTAAGCAATCCAGATCTGTTTGCCGATTTGGAGGAATTAGTACAAAAATATTGTCCAAAAGCAGTAGATTATCGTACTGTTATGGAGTTTAGCCGTCTGTTGCTTGCATATTTGCCAGAAATAGAAGAAGACAAGGAAACCAGGGGACAGGATGGAAGAGTACAAGGGGAATTTGCAGCCCCTATGAAGTCTTCTTCAACGGCGGTAGGAACACGGGACTCTTACAGTATGGCGCTTAAGGGCAGCGGGGAGTTTATGGCAACTGCCACCGCATCAGATCGATCTCTTCTTTCAGCGTCATCAGAAGCATCTCACCGTGCCGATGTAGAATTGCTGCAAGCGTTTGCTCATGAAGTCCGCACTCCACTGACAACTATTCGTACAACGACTCGTCTATTACTGAAGCAGCGCGACTTACCTCCAAATGTTATCAAACGTTTAGAACTTATCGATCGCGAATGCACCGAGCAAATCGATCGCATGGAGTTGTTATTTAGGGCAGCAGAATTGGAAACGTCTGCTTTGGGAAAACCTCAGAACACGCAACTGACGGCAATGTCGTTGGATCGAGTTCTACAGCAAAGCATTCCTCGTTGGCAGCAAGCAGCCAATCGGCGGAACTTAACTTTGGATGTGGTTTTACCTCAAGAATTACCAACGGTAGTTAGCAATCCCAATATGTTGGATCGGGTTCTGACTGGTTTGATGGAAAACTTTACCCGCAGCTTACCTGCAGGTAGCCATATTCAAGTACAAGTCATTCCTGCTGGCGACCAACTGAAGTTGCAATTATTGCCTTTACCCCAAGTATTAAATAATGACAAGGCATCAACGTCACCGTGTACGCCACCAATCCGCAAAGCTCTTGGTCAACTGCTCATGTTCCAACCCGAAACAGGTACAATTAGTCTGAACCTAACGGCAACAAAGCATTTGTTTCAAGCTATTGGTGGCAAACTCATCGTGCGCGAACGTCCCCGTCATGGTGAAGTTTTAACTATTTTCCTTCCTTTAGAAGTTAGTGGTAACAATAATATATCTCACTCGCCCTGTCAAGCAATGCGGGTGACTAATTGATTTACGCGGGGTTTGCTAAAGCGTTCCCAAGCACTACCACCGCGTAAAAATAGCTCCATCCAACGAACTCCCAAGGTGCCGTCAGCCTTTGACCAACCGGAACTTCCTGGAGCAAAAGCAAGAGTGCCTTCTGGTACTCTGAAACTACCATCGGAGTATACTGCATCACTGACTACATCTCCAACTCGGATTATCACCTTGTCTTCAGGTTTGAGATTGACGGTATCTGCCGGAATCGTAGTTTTGATATTACCGTAACCATCAATCCAAGCAACGCGATCGCCAGGAGGATCGGGAAGATCGCTTGGGTTCAAACGTTCTCCCAACAAGCTTAAATCCCCTAGAGCAATAGCACCGGCGGCACTGGGAAAGACATCTCGAGAGCGGAACTGCGAGCCACCTCTAGATACTTTGACAGAATGCAACACTTGTGCATATGCTTTGATAAAGGAAAGAGTGTAACCAGCATTCACACCTACTACCTTAACACCGTTAGGCAGTAAGGCATAGGTAAGCCCTTCTCCTTCATTATCCCGCCTTGGTTGTTTATCATCTTGGCGGGGAGCACAGTTATGATAGATTAAGCGTTCCTGAGGATTGGGGTTAAGACCAAGTTGAGCAATCCAAAAACCCGTAGCTAGAGTGCTGAAGGCAGGCACCGAAACTGTATTAATTTGCGATCCCGGCAGCATTATTAATAACCGTTGCGCCACTTCAGCAAAAGCTGGATCGCCATTCCCGTAGTCAGCAATTAAAGTAATAAACATAGTTATTGGTTGTTGGTTATTGGTTATTGGTCATCCGTCATTAATCTTTTACAAATGACAAAGGAGAAATAACTAATGACTTAAGCTTAATCTGAAATTGGCTCCTGCGTACTAGTTTCAGATGCAATTGCAAACTGCACTGTAAAAGTAGAACCATCACAAGGTTTACTTTTTACAGAAATGGAGCCTCCACTACGCCATAGCAGCAATTGCACGATTGTTAAGCCCAACCCAACACCATTAGAATCATCTGTTGCTACTGGACGTACTCGGTAAAAGCGATCGAAGATTTTGGGAATTTCATTTTCGGCAATACCAATACCAGTATCGCGAAATTCTAACTGGACATATTCATCCTGAAGACGTGCTCGCACCCAAACTTGCCCTCCATTAGGGGTAAATTTAATGCTGTTGGAGAGCAGGTTGATGACTATCTGTCTTATACCACCACTGACACACCAAACTGATGGCAGTTCGGGCGGTATAGTGTAAGCTAGCATAATGCCTTTTTCTTTTGCTATTGGCTGATAAGTACTGACAAATCCAGGCACAAGTTCCGCAAGGCGTATAGGTTCTAGCGGCATTCTTTCCAAATTACGCTCTAACTGCACCAAATCCAACACACTGCTTACTAAAGCGTTTTGGCGATCGCATTGGGTGTTGAGCATTTGTAAATAACGCTGTCGCTGAGGGGCTTTTAAATTGGGAGAATTTAAGAGCGAAAGAGCTGTTTTCATGTGTGTTATTGGTGTACGCAGTTCCTGGCACACATGGTTCAAGTATTCATCTTTGATTTGTTCTGTTTCATATAGTTTTTGATTTTGTTGTTTTATCTTGGTCAGGTGCTTTGTTGCTAATCGGCGATTGATTCTATCTTGATGCTGGATCTGTTTTGTCAAAAGATGACCGAGCAAAGTTGGTTCGGGGATTGAGGGGCAAAGAAAATCATCAGCTAAAAATGGGGATGTTTCTGGTGCGAGCGAGTGTTTTAAGCCATTTAACACCTGTTGAATCAGGTTTCCCTCGAAAGAAGTTATGGCAGGTAAAATTAGAGTTTTTTTGCTGTTTTCTTGTTCTGATTTCTGATTTTTACGCCTTTTAAGAGGTCTATAAGTTAGAATCAAACTGCAAAAATTCGGTGCTAAGATTATGACAAAGTATTCTCGCCGAAGTTTGCTATTTGGTAAACCTTGTACTTTTATTATAGAAGGCTCTGTTTTGGATAATGTTTCTGAAGACGCGGAAAGTGTTTCAGTAGATTTCTCCGCGTCCTCCCGATTTTCTGTGATTTTTTGTACCTGCGTTCCTTTGTCCTCTTTTTGGTTCCTCAGTTCTACCTTGGGAGTATAAGTGGCACTAGATATGTGTTGTTGGTGATAGCGTTGAATTTCTGAGTGCCAAATTTTTCCTGGTGGTAGCTTTACCCATAATGTGGCTGCAATTTGTTGTTCAATTAATAAATCAATTTGTGACCTCACTAGTGATAGCAAAGTTGCAGGGCTAAGGGACAGTGGTTGGATCGGTGTTTGCACACTTAAAGCCAACTGATATACAGACAGATCCCGAGCTAAAGAGACATTCATGAGTAAAGCCGTTTTCAAGATGGACTGAAGGCGAAAGTGATGAAGTCGAAAGTTGTGGTTAAAGTCAGGACATTAGTTTAAAGTCTGAAATGAAGTATAAGATATTTCATTGCCTTCGTTGTCTATCTTTTTTCTTGTGCTTCATTCTTATCCTTCACTTTTTATTTTCATCCTTTCTTCCAAAGCATTACGTGCGTGTTCTCTATCATCAAAGTGGATTTTTTCAGTGCCTAAAATTTGGTAGTCTTCATGACCTTTACCAGCCAGTAAAACTCCGTCTCCTGGTTGTGCTTGTAAAATTGCAGTACTGATAGCGGTGGCGCGATCGCATATCACTATTGGTTTAGCTGTTTCTGGAATCCCTGCCAAAATATCCTGTAAGATTGCCTCTGGATTTTCTGTACGGGGATTATCAGATGTCACCACTGCTACATCAGCTAATTCAGCAGCAATTCTACCCATTTTCGGACGCTGGATAAAGGATGAAAAATAGGGTGATAACTTGATACTTGCTCCTTGATTTATTGATGCAGTTGACAAGCTACTTCATACTTTAGAATTCATACTTCAGTTAACTATTCATAGTTTTCAGAAGAATTAGCTTCTGCAGTTTGAAGAATTAACCATTTGCGATCGCCTAGATATTAATACAGTCCCAGCAGATATTTTTCCAAAAATTCTTGTATTGAGATTTTCTATGCTATTTATTGACATATTGAGAAATGTACAGATTATGAGCTTTGAGGTCGTGTCAAATCTGAGTAGCGAGGAAACTCTTAATGAAGACAAAACAACAAGTTTAAGGGAGGTTATTATACGACTCACGGGCAAACAATCAACGTTTACGCGGAGATGATTACCGCCCTCATCAGAGAAGCATCCTTATAAATAGGCTGAAAAATGACAACACCTCATCGGATTCAACCCCAACTTCTCCCAATTCTCTCACCTCTGCTCGCGATCGCTATGGCATTACTTGTTGGTGCCCTTCTCATCTCAATTGCTGGGGCAAATCCCATCGCTGCGTATACGGCTTTGTTTCAGGAATCTCTCTCTACCTACTTTGGATTTGGCAACACCCTGACCAAAATGGCACCCCTGTTGTTAACGAGTTTGGGGGTATTAGTTGCTTTGCGTGCCGGTCAGTTTAATATTGGTGGAGAAGGGCAAATTTCTCTAGGTGCGTTAGGAAGTTCTTTGGTAGGGTTGTTTGTCACGGGGCTACCAGCTGCGATTCATATTCCTTTTGCCCTGACTGCTGGGTTTCTCTTTGGTGCAATTTGGGGTTTCATCCCAGGTTATCTTAAGGCTGTACAAGGAGTGAATGAGGTCATCTCGACGCTGTTGTTAAACTACATTGCTTTTAACTTGATTGGTTATCTCGTTCAAAACCCACTCAAGGAACCAGGCGCACCCAGCCCTTATTCGCCAGAAATTGCCCAGTCTGCTCATTTGCCAACAATATTACCAGAAAGTCTCGCTCATGCAGGAGTTTTACTCGCGTTACTCGTTGCAGGGCTTGTCTGGGTATTGTTGGTGCTGTCACCTCTAGGTTATCAAATGAAGGCTGTGGGATTTAACCCCATTGCTTCTCGTTACAGTGGTATTTCTGTAGAACGCACAATTATGCTGGTAATGGCACTAGCAGGTGGTTTAGCTGGGTTGGCAGGGGCTAGTGAGGTAATGGGGTTGAAATATCGTCTGTTTGAGGTGGTTTCCCCCGGTTATGGGTTTGATGCGATCGCCATAGCCTTTCTCAGTCGTGGTAGTGTTTTAGGTGTTGTACTCACTTCTCTATTTTTTGGTGCTTTAAGGAGTGGCGCAAATGTGATGCAGCGCAGTGCTGGGGTTCCTGTAACTGTGGTTCAAGTCATTCAAGGTTTGACAGTACTGTTTATTGCCATTAGTCTGGCTGTGGAACGACAGATGAGAGATACCACTCACTAACTTATGACCAACTTCTTCTCCGATTATCTCGTTTCCAGTCTCCGTCTCTCAGTACCTCTTGCATTTGCTGCATTAGGGGGGCTTTTCTCGGAAAGGTCAGGGGTACTGAATATTGGTTTGGAAGGAATGCTGCTGGCTGGCGCTTTTACGAGTGCTGTTGCAACCTTTTACACGGGAAATGTTTGGATTGGTGTTGGTGCTTCTCTGTTTGCTGGAGGATTGGTGGGATTACTCCACGCTTTTTTATCCGTGACTTTGCAAGTTAATCAGTTGGTTTCTGGATTGGCAATCAATCTTGTTGCTTCTGGGATGACATCATTTCTGTCACGCTTGGCATTTAATGGTGGAAATACCCAAAGTATTGCAGGAATTGAGCCAATTATAATTCCCATACTTGCAGATATTCCTGTTATCGGGTCTTTGCTCTTTCAACAGGATATTCTCGCCTACTTACTATTACTCTTAATTTTTGTCAGTACGTATATATTGTTTCATACTAGCCCTGGTCTGACCTTACGCGCTGTTGGTGAATATCCTAGTGCGGCTGATACTGCTGGAGTGTCAGTACAACGAGTACGTTACTTTGCAGTCATTATTGGTGGTTGTTTGGCTGGGTTGGGTGGCGCTTATTTAACTTTGGTACAAGTCAAATACTTTGCTGAGGGAATGAGTGCTGGCAAAGGTTTTATTGCTATTGCAGCACTTATCTTTGGCAGATGGCATCCTTACGCCACTGGATTGGCGTGCTTGCTGTTTGGTGCAACAGAAGCTTTACAGCTGCGAATTCAGGCATTGGGTGTCAAGCTTCCCTATCAGTTTTTAATTATGCTGCCTTATGCGATCGCACTTCTTGCCCTTGTGAGTAAAAAGAACAAATCTACTCCCCCTGCAGCTTTGGGCATACCTTATTTGAAGGAAAAGTAGCAGATTTGCAGTTTTCCAATCTTAAGTGGAAATACTTATATAAGTAAGTGAGTGGGAATCAACAGAACTATATTACAAAATGTAAATCCCCCTGCAAGCCTGACTAATGACTCAGGACGACCATTCCCAGTTACCTTTTTTCATACCGACCTACTGAAAATCACGAAAGTTAAATTTTTCTATAACCACTTGACGAATTGCGTCTTTCGGATAGAAGATATGTCCTTGATGTTGCCACTAGCATACTGTGCTCTTCTCTAAACACTAGCGCAGATGCGGTACCTAGTGAACCAACGGCGAGCCTGTCTATCTTGAGCCGCAAACAGCCGCTTGAAAGAAGCCTCGTACATCATTCTCTAAAGATAAATTCTCGAAAAGGTTTTTGAGTGAATTGAGTCTAGATGTATAGAATGTTTCCAAGCGACTACTTATCTATGGATAAACAGCCATTAGTTTTACTTGTAGAACACAATTTACACTATTTAGAACTACTAAATTCTTATTTTAAAAGGCTCAATTGGTTGCGTATTTGTGCCAAACAGGGAGTAAAAGCTCTGAGTTTAGCACAAACACATCAACCTAATTTAATCTTGCTAGATATCGCGCTGCCAGATTTGAGCGGGTTACAAGTCATTCATTACTTGAAGCAAAACCAAGAAACGAGGACAATTCCTATTATTGGTATGATAGCTTCAACAAGAGAAGAAGATGGAAATAATGTTCTTCTTGTTGGAGCAGATAGTTATATCAGTAAACCTTGCAATTTTTATGACTTAGAACAAGCTATTTGTCACCATCTAAAATTGGGCAAAATTCTTTAATTAGCTTTAGGAATACATTCACGATTGCGAACTTCTGGCAATTCTTCCAAAACCAATAAAATACCTGTACGTCCTGTTGTCAAACTTGTATTGCAGATTAAATCTATAACAAGCTTTTGAATAACTTCCTCAATTAAAAGCTTGATTTTTGGAGCTAAAATTTTGTTTAAATCTATTCGTACCTGTTCAGCTAAAAGATGGCACCCCGCTTTTTTTAGAACTTGTTCGGGACGGGTGATAGAATTTTCTATAGAAATTACTAACTCTGTATCAAAAAATTGACAAATGATTTTACCAGGATGATGCCCGAGTTCACTATTATAAAAGGAGCGGAGACGATTTGTTATTTCTCTTTCTAGTTGTCCAATGGTAGGTTTAGACATTTCTGGCTCTTGCGTAAAACAGTTCCTTGAGTAAAATATAAACGATTTGTAGACAAAAGAAATAAATATTAATTAATGAATTAGTAGTTATGGAAAATGGCATATTTCCAATCATAGTCAAGAATTTAAATTTCGTTTTTTTGAGCTAAATTTAGCAAAAATGTTGATTTCTACCGATTTTTTTATTGTTTTGGTAGCTTAAAGATAAAATTCAAGTATTCCTTATGTAGACAGGGTGCAGCTTGTATATTCTTTTACTTAATGTATTTATGCTTAGGAGTCGAAAACGCTTTAGAATTTTTGTACAGTTTGGTCTGTTGCTTTCAGCTCGGATGGTAGTAATATTAAGTCCGGTTAATTAGTTATGATTAAACAATCTGTGCAAAAACCGGAAAACCCTCTCCCCATCTCCCCATCTCCCCATCTCCCCATCTGCCTTAATGATAAGTCTTTACCCGGACATAATATAAGAGCGCTTCAACAAGTAATGACAACACTGTTAAACTCTGGAAGCGCGATCGTTTTAAATAAAATTTAATATTATTTGAGAATCTCGGTAGTGACTGAATCAAGGATTTGCCAAATTCGCTCCATCCAATCCAAATGTTCGGGTTTCATTAAACAAGACCGCAAACAAGTTATCGACTCTCGATCCCAATTCATTCCTTCCCCTGCATTTGGGAAAAGTTCTTTTGGCAGGTTAGCTAGAGCTAGGTGGAGATTTTCATCTGCCGACTTTTGAAAAATCTCTTTCGAGAGTTGTGAAGATTCACTAGCACTGTTAGATTTTGGTGCCCAAATAACAATGTCCAATTCTGGGGCAAAAGCCACTAAAAATCGAGAATCATTCTGCAGTTTCTCGAAAAGAGCGAGTGCAGCTTTTCGCGATTTACTCAAATCTGCGGCAAATTGACCGCCAGGAACCAGAGGTAGTAGGCGTTGAGTTGCCCAGAGTGCTACCGCAGATGAACCCGGTCTTGAGCATTCGAGGCTAATTTCACCTAAATGGAGTTCCTGGGAGCTAAAGTAAGTATAGGGTGAATCATGTTTGTAAAGCTTCCCAACAGAGGGGTCTTTGAAAAGAATGCAGCCACAACCGTAAGGCTGTAGCCCGTGCTTGTGGGGATCGATCGCCAGGGAATCAACTTCTTTGAGACAATCAAAAACTGCTCTGGTTTGGGCAGTCAGATTATCCGCTAACATGAAATAACCACCATAAGCAGCATCAGCATGGATACGGAAACCATACTGAGATTGAAGTTCAAGAATTTCAGGTAAGGGATCGACTGAACCAACTGCTGTTGTTCCAATGGTGACAACAACAGTGCCAATATCATCTTCTTGCAGAAGCTTTTTCAGAGCGACTGCGTCCATGCGTGCCCGACTGTCACAAGGAACCGATTGAAAGGGAAGACCAAGCACGCTACAAATTCTTTCATGGGTGTAGTGTGCAAGCTTGGAAGCGACAACTTTCTGATTGCGGTTGAGAGTTCCTGCTACCCACAAAGCTTCCAGATTTGCCATTGTTCCGCCACCGCACAGATGTCCTAAATGAACGTCCCATCCGAACATATTGGCTAATTCCGCAACCGCTTCCTTTTCCATCGCCGAACTGGCTCGTCCACCATCAAGAGCATGATTGTTGGGATTGAGCCACAGCGATAAAGTGTAAGCAAGACGGGCAATTTCTGTGGGAGGTTTCAACATTTGCCCGACGTAGAGGGGATGGTGATATGGGTAATTGTCCTGCAGGCGTTCTGCAACTTCCAATAGCACCGTTCTCAAAGCATCTAGGTTGAGAGCGCGATCGCATTTTGGTAAGCTTTCAAAACCCATGAACAATCGTTCTAGTGCTTCTTGAAGTAATCCCAAACTGTTTTTTTCTAAGGTCATTGCCTTACCCTGTGAATGAATTAACCTTTTCCCGTTCTATAAGGGAATGGGTCATATTGGTACAGTTTAGTTAATTAGCGACTTGGTGACACGTCTGTGGCTAAATTATAGATAGAGCAAGCCATTGATGCTAATATGATAGTTCGGAATTATTCGGAAACTTGATTTTCTCAGTTAAAACTTGGTTGTCTTCATGTCTTGTGCCTACCTAACAAACTACCCTGAAATAAGTTATGCGCTCTCCCCCCAGGCTAGTGGTTAGGGTATGGTTCTATGCCTCCATGCTTATTACCTGTCAGCTGAGAAAAGCGAAAATTTGTTGGAGAGATTAAAGTTTATGAGTAGAGGGACCTTATTTGACAAAGTATGGGACTTACACACAGTTGGTGTCCTTCCTTCAGGGCATACGCAATTGTTTATTGGGCTACACCTGATTCATGAAGTGACCAGCCCTCAAGCCTTTGCTATGTTGCGCGAGCGGGGTCTCAAGCCACTCTTTCCCGAACGAACTGTCGCCACAGTAGATCATATTGTTCCTACAGACAATCAAGCACGTCCGTTTGCTGATACCTTGGCAGAAGAAATGATGCGGGCGTTAGAGCAAAACTGTCAAGACAATGGTATTATATTTTACAACATTGGTTCTGGCAATCAGGGAATTGTCCACGTGATTGCACCAGAACTGGGATTAAGCCAACCAGGCATGACCATCGCTTGTGGAGATAGCCATACATCAAGCCACGGAGCATTTGGCGCGATCGCTTTTGGGATAGGCACCAGCCAAGTTCGGGATGTTCTCGCTTCCCAAACCCTTGCCCTATCCAAACTGAAAGTGCGGAAAATTGAAGTCAACGGCACCCTAAAACCCGGTGTCTATGCCAAAGATGTCATTCTTCATATCATCCGTACTCTCGGAGTCAAAGGTGGAGTGGGATATGCCTATGAATATGCAGGCACCACCTTTGAGCAAATGAGCATGGAAGAACGAATGACTGTTTGCAATATGTCCATAGAAGGTGGAGCCCGGTGCGGTTACGTCAATCCCGACCAAATCACCTACGATTACCTCAAGGATAGGGACTTTGCCCCCACTGGAGAAGACTGGGACAAAGCTGTTGCCTGGTGGAACTCCATCCGCAGCGATGCCGATGCCGAATACGACGATGTAGTAGTTTTTAATGCTGCCGACATTCCCCCTACCGTTACCTGGGGTATCACTCCCGGTCAAGGTATTGGTGTGAATGAATTGGTTCCCACCCCCGAAGAACTGCCGGAACAGGAACGCCCGATCGCCGCAGAAGCTTACCAATATATGGATCTAGTTCCCGGTAAACCCATTCAAGGTACTAAAGTTGATGTATGCTTCATTGGCAGTTGCACCAACGGACGGATTAGTGACTTACGGGAAGCCGCCAAAATCAGCAAAGGTCGTCGAGTTGCAGAAGGAGTCAAAGCCTTCGTTGTTCCTGGTTCGGAACGGGTAAAACAGCAGGCTGAACGGGAAGGGCTCGACAAAATCTTTTTGGCGGCGGGGTTTGAGTGGCGCGAACCGGGATGCTCAATGTGCCTTGCAATGAATCCCGACAAGCTTCAGGGACGGCAGATTAGTGCCTCTTCCTCCAACCGTAACTTTAAAGGCAGGCAAGGTTCCGCTTCCGGGCGCACTTTGCTCATGAGCCCCGCTATGGTCGCCGCCGCAGCCATTAAAGGAGAAGTGTTTGACGTGCGGGAATTGCTGTAGTTAAGTCAACCGTTTGCCATAAGAGAGTGAGTTGTTAATATCATGGTGAGTGAAGTCAAATTTATTTCAGGACGGGGTATCCCCTTGGTCGGGGATGATATCGATACAGACCGCATCATTCCTGCCCGATTTTTAAGATGTGTCACCTTTGATGGATTGGGGGAACACGTCTTTGCTGATGACCGTGCGGTGCTGAAAGGACAGCATCCCTTTGACCAACCTCAGTACAAAGAAGCCAATATTTTGGTGGTTAACCGCAACTTGTCCAATTTCATCTGTGCTACCTCCACAGCTGCCGAACTGATGGAGACTGCACCAGTGCCAATACTTGTTTCGGTACGCACGCGCTTACCTGCTGTAATGGCCTGTTTGAATAATCGATTCAAAATTGTTTTAATACCTTGATATTGCTGTCCCAGCTTGTGAGTATTCTTCACTTGAGCCAGAATTTGACCTTCTCCAAGGACTAGACTATCCAAACCAGCACTAACACGGAGCAAATGCATCACGGCATCTTGATGCAGCAAGACAAACAAGTGTTGGCGCAGAGAAGATACGGGCAATTTGCTATGGTCGGCAAGAAATTGAGTGACCTCCCGAATACCCTGTTCGGTTTCGTGGGTAACGATATAAATTTCCAGGCGGTTACAAGTGCTCAGTATCGCGACTTCTTCGATATGGGGATAACTTAGTAACTGCCCTATTGCACTTTCCGTTTGTGGTTCTGGAATACTTAGTTTTTCCCGAACTTCGACTGAGGCTGTTTTATGGCTTAACCCCACTACTGCTATATGCATAACTGTCATTTTTTTATGTGCTTTTTGTTATTTATCCTTTGTCCTTTGTCCTTAGTCATTAGTCGTTAGCCCATGACTAATGACCCTCCGGGTTCGCCAGTTCCTATGGCGGGTTTCCCACCATAGGAACTGGACTCACTAATGACTAATGACTAATGACTAATAACTAATCACTATCTCAGTTGCAGAGTTTTTGGCTCGTCAAACAGATGAATTGTATCGACAAAGCGAGCAGTTCGGGACTGGCTGGAAATAACCAAGCTTTGAGTCCTAGCCCCACCGTGGAAGAAGCGGACACCGTCCATAAGCGTTCCGGGGGTAATACCGCAAGCAGCAAACAGTACGGTTTCGCCAGAAGCTAACTCATCTGCATTGTAAACTCGATCTGGGTCTGTAATGCCCATTTCTTTGAGTCGTGCGATGTTACCTTCTTTGCTTTCTCCAATCAAACCAGTTTTTACGACTTCTGGATCGTAAATCAGTTGTCCTTGGAAGTGCCCACCCAAACAACGCAAAGCAGCAGCAGAAATCACACCTTCCGGTGCAGCACCAATACCCATAAGTGCGTGGATGTTTGTACCGGCAAAGGCGCAGGAAATGGCAGCGGAAACGTCACCATCACTGATCAACCGTACTCTAGCCCCTGCTTGACGAATTTCCTGAATGAGTTCTTTATGGCGGGGACGATCCATAACCACCACTACCAATTCGTCTACAGAACGGTTTAAGCACTCGGATAGGATTTTGAGGTTCTGGGTAGCAGTCTTGTTAATATCAACATGACCGCGTGCTACGGCAGGAGCTGCTAACTTCTTCATGTAGAAGTCAGGTGCGGCAAATAAACCGCCTTGTTCGGAAATTGCCAAAACTGCCATTGAGCCGTTTTGACCGTAAGCAACCAAGTTGGTGCCTTCACAGGGGTCAACAGCAATGTCAATTTCAATTAATTCGTCTGGGTTGCAGAAATCTTTGGCATCTGAACGGGTACAGATACCGACTTCTTCACCAATGTAAAGCATGGGAGCTTCATCGCGTTCGCCTTCGCCAATGACGATGCGACCGCGCATATAAATTTTGTTCATCCGCTCCCGCATGGCTTCTACAGCCACTTGGTCAGCCGTGTTCTTTTCTCCTTTCCCCATCCAACGGGAAGAGGCAATGGCGGCTTGCTCAACAACCTCAATGATTTCTAACCCAAGTGTATTTTCCACAAACTCTGCCCTCTCAATTGCTTGGTATTGCGTCGTTCCAGAAATCGCATTTCAGTTTTCAAGTCTACCAAACGGCGGATACCTGTGGAAAATAGTATCAACTTGCCTCCATGTTAAGTTTTGCTTCTTAACCAGGGTTTTTGGTAATTTGGAAGCGATCGCACGGCAATTAAATTAAGTATATATACTTAAACTGTATCGGTTTTTAGGAGATTTTGGGGCTGCCGTAATGTAGTAAAATTAGAGCAACCAAATGTGTTACGTTAACACTATTCTCTTTTAAGATATTTGTATAATATATAACTTTTGTAAAATGATTTGAATCGGTACAAGAATTTGTAGAACGTTATTCTCTCAGTTTCCTTTTCTTTATTCCAGGTAAACTGTTGATTCTTTTGTGGGTCAACAGCAATATTAATTTACCAGTAAAAATAACGAACAATGCTAAACTTTATTAACTCCCTACTGAATCGCCATCCAGAATCCATTAAAGCTAATGTAGAAATATATACCTGGCAAACTTGTCCGTATTGTATCCGTGCCAAACTACTTTTGTGGTGGAAGGGCGTAAACTTCATTGAGTATAAAATTGACGGTAATGAAACTGCCCGAGCAAAAATGGCAGAACGTGCTAACGGACGCCGTACAGTACCGCAAATTTTTATTAACACTCAGCACATTGGTGGCTGTGATGACCTCTATGAGTTGGATACACGGGGTGAGTTAGATCCTCTGCTTGTTCAACCTCAGGGATGAATTAGGGAAATATTTTTACAATGTTAAAATTGTCAGAAAATCAGTAAATTGTGATACGAGTAGAATCACGCTCCAAAAACATTTGTTTTTAGATACAAGACAAGAGTCATGTATATCGGTGAGGTGAGAGAAGAGAGATTATGCAAGTAAAAGCTTTAAAAACCGCATTTGCGATCGCAGCATTGCTTTTGATACCAGCCTGTGCTGAAAATCCTTCTCAAATTTTCACTGGGACAAAACAGGCAATTCAGCAAGGTTCTCAGTCTAATTCCACCTCAAAAATTGGTGTTCAGAAAGCAGAGTTTGGTATCGTTAAAGTTGACCCGAAAGATTTTAAAGTTGCCTTTACTCCCACTGACAAGGTGCCGTTAAAAAATGAAACTGCATATGGATGGCGCATTCAACTAAAAGGTTACCAGGGTCAAGTCACTTGGCGCGAAGTGTATCGACTGCCAAAATCAGCCCAAAGCTGGGGAAAACCTGCTAATGGGCAATTCTCAGTATCAGGAGATAAAACAGAAGCAATAACGCAACGTACAGTCTACACAAAAAATGGTGTTATTGAAAATACTTGGACTGTATTGCCTGGTGACCCCCCTGGCAAGCACACTATAGAAGTTTATCTTGATAAAAGTTTGATTGGAAAGTTTGAGTTTAATTTGGTGAGTGGTTAGCGATCGGTGGTTGGTGGTTAATAGTAATTTTTCTACTAACTACTATCCACTAACTACTAACAATATGTTAATTGAATACTCACAATATCTTATACACAAACAATGGATGCATCGTGCCTTAGAGCTAGCACAAGTAGCAGGTGATGCAGATGAAGTACCCGTAGGTGCTGTTATTATTGATGCATTAGGAAATTTGATTGCTGAAGGTGAAAACAGAAAAGAACGGGATAAAGATCCTACCGCTCATGCGGAAATTATTGCTATTAGATCTGCCACTCAAAAATTACAAAGCTGGCGTCTCAACCAATGTACCCTATACGTCACCTTAGAACCTTGCCCGATGTGTGCTGGTGCTATTATACAGGCGCGTATAGGTCTTTTAGTTTACGGTGTTGACGATCCAAAAACTGGAGCGATTCGTACCGTTACCAATATACCTGACAGTGCTGCTTCCAATCACCGTCTAAGTGTCATTGGGGGTATCTTGGAATCAAATTGTCGCCAACAATTGCAAGCTTGGTTTGCAAATCAGAGGCGCAAGTTTAATGAATCTAACTAAAGGACAGAGGGGAAACTGTCCAGTTGGTACTACACAAGTAACTGAAGAAAATCTACGGTGTATCTAATTAGAGTTTTGAGCGAAATTTACCTAACAGTTAGCAGCCACCCCCATGATTGAGCAATACTCTTCCTCCAATTCATCCTGTGACAAATTAGCTACTACTGCGCCAGTGAATGCCAAGGTGGCTTCTACTACCTCGGGGGTTTCTCCTTGGCTAAGCCCGTTGGCCTATCTTTTAGGGCGTCATGCCGTCCTGCCATTGTTCTTTGGACGGATTAGAATCACAGGACAAGAAAATTTACCCAAAACTGGTCCTATTATCCTTGCTCCCACCCATCGGGCACGCTGGGATGCATTAATCGTACCTTATGTTGCTGGTCGTTATGTGACAGGTCGAGATTTGCGGTTCATGGTCACTATTACTGAGTGCCAAGGTCTCCAAGGTTGGATTGTTCGTCATATGGGGGGCTTTCCTGTCGATCCCCAGCGTCCATCAATAACAACACTACGTCATGGAGTTGACCTCCTTCAATCGGGACAAGCCTTAGTGATTTTTCCAGAAGGCGGCATTTTTCGTGATGGTAAGGTTCACCCCTTGAAACCGGGCATTGCTCGTCTGGCTTTAAGTGCTGAATCCGGATATCCTGGATTGGGTGTCAAAATTGTACCTCTCAGCATCAATTACAGCCAACCTTATCCCAGTTGGGGTACAGATGTTATTGTTAACATCGGTGTACCTATAGAAGTTAAGGATTACACTCAGGGTAGTGTGAAACAAGAAGCCAAACGCCTGACAAGTGACATTACAAAGACACTTCAAAAATTAAATCATCGTGAGACAGAATTAGCCCATCACTCATTTGCAGAAATTGCTAATAGTTAGTAGTGAGTGCTTAGTGGGCGATATCAACTCTATTTCCAGGGCTATTTTTAACCGATAAACACGACTGGCAATGGCAACATTTTGAGAAGAACGTGCTTGTGACATTGCTGCGTCTACTTCAATGGGATTGACAGAAAAGACTTTGAGGCGTTGTTCTGGAACACTGAAAGGCTAACTTCCCTAATTGACTGGAGATAATGGTTTGGCAGAAAGGTCAACCAGCAGATAGATGATAAAGCGATATGCCGCTATCCTGTAGCGAAGCGATCGGGGCTTTCAGGCGTTTTTCTTGTAAAATTATTATCAAGCTCTTTAGTGGAACACCCGTGGATGAAAACCGATTGGAGGAATTGACCGTTCGTTCATAGCTAGAAGTTAACTGCAGTATTAATGCTATGGGAACTTGGTTTCATTGATTTTCAGTCTAAATCAAAGAAACCTAACAAACACCTTTACTTTGTTAAAGTCCAAAACAGAGTTAAGATACCCGAAGTTTCAATACATATTTTATTGAGTTAGTGCTCCAGTCTACCCCATGAAATTTTCTCTGACGGTTCCCTTAATTCGCTTCACTTCCTTAGCCGGGATGGCTGTCTTTTGTCTGCTATCACCCGTCTATGCCCAAGTACAGCTTCCTGGGAATTCTAACCCAGCCCAACCCATAGATCCCAACGATCCCAATACCCTCCGTCCCACAGGGCAAAATAACAGCCTGTTAAGTATTGACGGAGGAAAGCGTCTCATGACAGACGCGAGTAATGCAGTTTCTTCTCAAAACTACGATGTAGCAGCGAAGAAACTCCAAGAAGCCAGAATCGTTTTTAATCAACTCTCCAATTTTTATCAGGACTTAAACTCTAGCTTCTCAGGAATTGACAACAGAGTGGCCGATGTTCAGCGCAAAAAAGCGCTAGAAACAGCCCAAATGCGAGATGAAGCTACCTACCAGCTTGCCCTCGTCCATAGGGCACAAAATAAACCAGAATTAGCTGTGCCATTACTAATTCAAATTGTCAAAAGCCAAAATCCAACACGGGACTTAGGCAAAAAAGCTTATCAGCAGTTGTTGGAATTGGGTTTTGTTGATGCCCCCTTTCAGAGAGGTACAACTTCTTCCTCCTCTTCTCCTGCCAAAAAGTAATCAAATTTTGCCAACAGTGGCAACGGATGTTTTAACCGATGTAACGCGTAACCTAAGTAGGTCGGCACAAATAAAGTTAACAGCCCTCCAGGCAAGGCAGAGGGCCATCTTCAAACCCTTTTTACATTTCTTAACACAAGTGCTTTTATTCACTGATTTGTTTGGCTTACAGATCGTTTATGCGTTATATCCGTTTCCTATCCGTTGCCAAGCTGCTAAAAAATATCTATTGCAACAGTTAAAATCCCTAATAGGGATAGAAATAAAATAGAGTGTTCAGGAATTGCGATGATTAGTCCGCAGCAAGTTGAGGAAATGATTAAGACGGGACTGCCAGATGCCGTAGTTCAAGTGCAAGACTTGACCGGCGGCGGTGACCATTATCAGGTCACTGTCGTGTCATCGCAGTTTGCAGGTAAGGGACGGGTGCAGCAGCACCAGTTAGTTTACGGTGCCTTGCAGCAAGCTATGTCTACTGAAGCTATCCATGCCTTAGCTCTCAAAACCTATACTCCCGATACTTGGCAAAATAGTTAATAGTTAGTCGTTTGTCAATAGCCATTTGTCATTGGTGCTGAGTCATTAGCATTTGAGACAAAGGATAAAAGACAAACAACACTCATTAGCTTAATCGGTCATCCCAACCCCCTAAAAGGGAGAGAGGAGTAGCCGTGGTGGGCGAACCGCTTAAAGGGAGGTCAAAAAGGCGCTTACACCACACTGAGGCTGGAGACGAATGCCGTAGTCTCCTGACAAACAAGTCCCTAAATCAAAAGTTATTCGCCCAGGGAAGAGGGGCGACTGCCGGAGTCTAGGCTTTGACCTAGTAAACGTCTTTTGACGAGAGAGGCTGTGTAAGACCAAATTGTACTTGTGCAAGGAGGCAACGGCAAGTGAGACCGGAAGCCGCCACTTACTGCAAAGCAGAAGTGTAGGTACTTCACCCCTGATATTTAGGATAGATACAAAAAACCATGACTCCAGAACTTAAAGCACGAATTGATAATCTGATACAGCAAAACAAAATTTTGGTTTTCATGAAAGGAACCAAATTGATGCCCATGTGCGGCTTTTCCAACAACGTTGTACAGATGCTGAATACATTGGGAGTTCCTTTTGAGACTGTTAATGTTCTTGATGACCCCGAGATTCGCCAAGGTATTAAGGAATACTCCAACTGGCCCACTATTCCCCAAGTCTACATCGATGGTGAATTTATTGGTGGTTCCGACATCATGATTGAAATGTACCAGAGCGGCGAGTTACAGGAAAAGGTGACAGTCGCAATCGCTTCTTAACTATTTCGTCGTAAGCAGTAGGGTGGGCACCGCCCACCAATCCCCCAATCCCCTAATGCCCATAAGCGGCTGCAAAAATCCCCTCAGTCGATTTGTTAAAACCAAAACTCGCCTGAGGGGATATTGTATGTCTAAAGTATTATCTCCAAAATTTCACGTCACTGCCATGTAGTAATTTGACAGATAATGTGTTATTATTATCTGCGTTGATTTGCAGTTACTGCGAGTTCCCTAAGTGGGCATTAGTAGTAATCAGGTTGTGGTTGTGTCATTGTAAAGTTTGAGACATCGTGTAAGTAGCGACTAGCTTCCTCTTCTAAGCGATGAATCAGATACGGTTCAATGGCGTTACCGTGGCGCAGCGCCGCTAGATAGCCATCCAAATACATCCGCATATCATCCATGCGATAACCGCGATTCCATAACTCGACGAAGGCGTCGGTTAGTCT
>NZ_BAAFZH010000062.1:0-75843 GCF_054684315.1 Scytonema sp. NUACC21
TGGCTGCCTCCCGCACCCGCACAATCAGTTCAATCATTTCTTGAGACAAGGAGTGGAAGGGGGTGAATCGATCCATTTCCAGTTCTGTGAATCCCCTGTCCGTAGATTGGTGTAACAAGCCAGAACTGCTGCTTTTACGACTAGCCAGCAGAGATGCTTCTAGCAGAGAACGCTCATAGAGTTCCTGCATTCTCGCTCCTACATCACTCAATTGCTGCACCTGATGGAGTAAGTTGTCTAAAGACTGTCGCATACGTTCTTGGTCTTGTTCCAAGGTATTGCGATTGACCACTAACTCCCCAACCAAATTGCTCAAGTCGTCCAAATGCTTGACCGGAACTTTCATCAATTGCTCAAATCGAGGAGTGCGAGGGACTGAGGGTCTGGGTGGAAAATCTCCCTTAACCATCTCCTCCAATTCCTGGAATTGAACGTCGATATCCCCTTTAGCAACAACTGGTGTTACTGAGTTAATCGCTGAATCTGATAATTTTTTCGGAGCAGTCATTTCTGCCTGTGGTTGCTGGACTGCATCTAAACCAGATGCCAACTCCTGTTCTAATAACTTATCTAACTCAGCAAATTCATCATCAAAAGAAACATCAATTTGTTGAGCTAATTCCTCTTGGAACGCAGTTGATTCTATTACTTCTGGCGAAGTTGAACCTATGATGAAAGATGAATCCTCAAGGTTTAGCCCAGCCAACAACTCTGATAAATTAGCTGCTTGAGTATCTAAAAGTTGTGTTTCCTGCTCAACAAGTTCTTCGGGTCTATCAGTCGCTTCTTCTGAATCTACATTGGCGAATAAGTCTGAGAAATTAGATTCTTGTATTTCTAAAATTTCTGTTTTCTCCTCTGATTCCTCTTGTCTTGTAGGAACTGAAGATTCACTGCTTTTTGATTCTACACCTTCAAATAGTGCGGATAAGTTAGAAAAATCAGCTTCTTGAATATCTAAAACAATTCCTGCATTTTCCTCTGTTAAATCAGAAGATTTAATATTTAGTAGGATATCTGCTTCTTCAAGACTTGATTCTAATTCTGTTAATGGAACCACAGTTCCTAAATTGTCTTCGTTGATTGCGTCTAAAATTTCCTCATTAATTTTTTCTGATGCATCATCAACAGGTTGTAACTCTTGACTGGATTGTACTACTTCAGGCTCATTAGATTCTTCTACCAAGAAATCCAATTCTGAATTAATTTCTAAAGGATTTTCTGAATCTGTATTATCTGTGAAATCAAAATCTGCAAAACTTCTTTGTAGTATTGTCTCATTTTGAATGTCTATTAAACTTTCTAAATCGGTTTCTAAATTTATAAATGCCGGCGTCTCCTGAGAATTTATTTCATCCCGAGCAATTTCTTCAGAAAACAGATTTTCTGTTGTCTCTTGAGGTAACAGCGTAAAAGGATTATCTAAATCCATCGCTTGTGTATCTTCAAATACATCGGGCAATACTGTATTGTTCTCTACCTCTAAAAAGTTAACATCATCTGCACAATTTGCTTGTGTCGTTTCTTGTGACGAGTGAGTAAATTCCGGAGATAGTTCCAGACCTTCGGGAGGTGGAGCATTTGAGGTATCGCTTGGTTGAGAGCGATTGCTATTTTGTTCCAACAAACCGGAAGATTCATGAGAAGAAATATTCCCATTTCCAAGAGAAGATAAATTTGTAGAATCTGTGAGTGTTAGCTCTTCAAACAAATCATCATCTGATTCAGACAAAAACAAGAAATCAAAATCCTGTTCTTCCGTCTGAAAATCGCTCTCTAAATCTTCTAAATTTAAATTGTCTGAAATGCTCTCCGGCGACTGCTTGCTGTTACTAAAAATATCTTCATCAGCAGCGGCATACAACATTTTCTCTAACTGTTGTGCTGCATCTTCCTCAATCAAGGAATCAATTTCATTTTGAATTTCTTCTGTTTCCTGATGCCAGAATAATTGGCCATCTTCTATTCCAGGTAAAGTGTCTAATAATTCATTAGATATTAATTCATGGTTAGATAAAGCTATTTCGCTTTCTGGTTCAGCTTCGTCAAATAGTTCATCTAAAACCAGATTTTCACTCTTTTGTAGAGATGCTTTTGGTTCTTCTACTTGAGGTTGTAGCGTAATTTCTTTTAGAGGAGATAAATTTGCACTTTCTATGAACAAGTCATCAAAACTTGGTTCTTGAATAGTAACCAGTTCAAGACTTGGTTGTGGTTCTGTGTCCGCTCCTGCGTCATTGCCTAAGGTTAATAGTTCATTGTCATCTACTTTGAGTTCTAATAAATTGCCGATTTCGTCTTGTTTTTTTTCAATGTTGGGGGCTTGGACAACTGTGGCATCATTTGAGAACGGTGTATTGTCAACATTAATTAAATGAGAGCTTCCTTCATGTTTTGGTTCTACATTGTCTTCTTCTATAAAATCGCCAAATAATTCTCCAAAACCTAATTCTTCTTTGGTATTTTTCGTTTGTTGCTTCCTATTACTGATTTCTTCTTGAAAGAACAAGTCCTCAAATTCACTGTCAAAATCCTCGTTATTGCTGCTGCTGACCTCAATTCCCGGTTGGCTGGTGTTAGAGATGTCTAAAACTTCTTCATTGTCCCATGTGTCATCAAGATCGGAACTTTCTCCTTCAAATAAATCGGCAAGAGTATTTAACTCAGCTATTCCTACTTCCGGACCGTGGGCATCTGTGCTGCTAAGTATCACAGGTAAGGTATCAAATTGACCTTGAAATGAGTAGGTTAAATCTGTTAGACTAGAAATGGTATCTTGTGGCTCAACACTGCCAATTGCGACAGAATCATCTTCAATGATTTGTGCAACACCTTCATCCGCACTTTCAATAACATTGAAAGTTGGTGACATGATGTTTGGTTCTGAATTTTCTGATGCTCCTGTAGGCGTGTTTGCTGATTCATCAAGTAAATCAAAAGGAATTTCTAATAATTCTATTTCTGCTTCAAGACAGGTCAAAGCTTGCAGTTGTTGACTCACTGCAATTTCAGGCTCTCTGCCTGAAAGGACTAATTCCAGACCTTGTTTGAGATCCGTAATGACAATTTTAGCTAGGGTAAGATATGTATTTTCGGGGTTGGCGATCGCATTTCCGCAAGCCCGACACAGACTACACCAATTAGACCAATCAGATGCTTCCCCCAATTGAGCTAATTTATGGCAGCATTGCTCAAGGGTTTGACGAGTTTCTTTTGTTGCACCTTGTTTAAAGATTTGCAGCATTTCTCGCAGAATTTGGAGTACCTCGGCTTGCACGTTTTGCCGACGCTCGCTTTCTGTTAATCTCGCCTGTTGCGAAAAAGCAGTTTCCCTTGCCCCAGTGTTCTGAGTTGCGCCCTCTGCACTCCCCTGTTGTACCAGTAACTCTAAATGCTCGTGCAACCACGTAAAGACGGGTTCGGTTTCCGACATGAGAGTATTGGCTGTTTCTTCAGTTAAACCAAACGGTCTCTGTAGATGCTCCAATAATGCTTTTAAAGTATCCAAAACGCCAAGAAATAAGGACTCTAATTTCTGGTCTACCTTAATTGGATGCTCTTTTAAAATTTTGAAACAGTCTTCCAAACGGTGAGCCGTGCGCTGAATGCTACTCAGACCAAGCATTGCCGCCCCTCCTTTTATGGAGTGAGCCGCCCGGAAAACTTCATTGACCATTTCCGGATCGTTAAGGGTACTTTGAAGGTTCAGCAATCCCTGCTCGATAGTATTCAGGTGGTCTTTGGCTTCCTCTATGAAGTAACCCAAGATGCGCTGTTGTTGTTCTGGCAGCATAACCAAAAGAAAGGATAAAGTATGAAGGATAAAGGATGAAATATATAAGGATAAAGAATGAATGGTTTTTGATGAAGGATAAAACGTTTATACTTCATACTTTATACTTCATCCTTTACCTCGTATTTTCACTGGTTTCGACGCGGAAGCGTTCAACTGAGGAGATCAAGTCACGAGACACACCTACCAAGTGTTGTAAAGCCCCAGACACCCTTTGTGCTTCTTGAGAAGTTTCTTGTGCTGTCAGTTCTACAGATTGCATAACCTGAGCTACAGCACGGGAAGTTTCTGTTTGTTCGACGGTGTCAGCTGTAATTCCGCGTACCAGAATATCAATGCGCTTCGCCACTTGAATGATATTTTCGAGCGATCGCTTGGCTTCTTCTGCGAGTTGGGTACCTTTAATAACCTGTTGGGTACCTTCCTCCATTGCAGTCATCACAGAACCTGTCTCGCTCTGGATTTGCCGCACAATTTCTTCAATTTCCTTCAAGGACTTAGCCGATCTATCTGCGAGTTGGCGTACCTCATCCGCTACAATGGCAAAGCCACGTCCTGCTTCCCCTGCACGAGCCGCCTCAATGCTGGCATTGAGTGCTAGCAAGTTTGTTCTGGAAGCAATCTGAGAAATCAACGCCACAATCTTGGAGATTTCTTGGGAGGATTCTGCCAGTCGCTTGACTTTACGAGTTGTTTCTGCTACAGTCTCGCGAATTTCTAAGATTCCCGCCACAGTATTTTCCACCGCATCTCCACCCTTAAGAGCAATGTGACTGGCATCACGAGCCACTGCTTCTGCTTCCCGTGCTGCTTCTGCTACCCTATGAATGGAATCAGTCATGACCTGTACGGAATTCAGCGTCACTGCCAGTTCTTCTGCTTGCCGCAAGGCATCACTAGATAATGCTCTAGCAAAGGTTTCGGAATTAGTGGCACCTCTGGTCACTTCCCGTGCGGCAACTTTCACCTGTTGCACAATATCGCGCAGGTTTTGAATTGTGAGGTTAAAAGCATCAGCCACCGCCCCGAGTACATCAGCTGTCACCTCGGCTTGCACTGTCAAATCTCCTCGGGCAGCTCCTTCGACATCATCTAGCAAACGAATCACTTGACGTTGCAGGTTCTCTTTTGCCTCTTCCTGTTCTTGTGCCTTACGTGTTGCTTCATTGGTCGTTGTGAAAATGACACGAGCCATTTCGTTAAAGCTGGCTGCTAACTGACCCAATTCATCTTCGGAATACACTGTGGCTTGAACATTCAAATTCCCTTTGCTCACAGCGTCAAATTGCATTTGCAAATCTTTTGTTGTGCGGCGAACTTGCTTGAAGGCAAGACCCCCCATAAAACCTGCACTTGCAAATCCAGCAAGCCCTGCGGCTAGTGACATTGCCCAGCCAGTGTTTCGCACTCCTTCCCGTTGTGTGGGTGGTGAAAAGTTGGTAGCAGCCAAGCTAACGGCAGCAACAACAAGTGCCGAGACACAGCCTACAGTTCCCGCTGTAATCCATTGTTTGGCTTGTAGGGGAGCATTTTCTAGTGGTGCAAGAAAACCCTGTTCTACTGAGACGTGAGGTTCTACCTTCGAGACATCTCCCTGGGTAAACACGGGCACTTCTTCTTGCGAACCCGTCATACTAAACAACTCCGAGTCCCGTTCCGATACCAGGCTGCCTTCGATGCTAGCTGAGTTCTCGAAAGTTGTACTGCGCGACGTTCTACCGTTGTTTTCTACTGAGGCTACACGCAATGGTGCGTCATTATCTACAATGTCAAACCCTGGAATATTTCCCAAGTCGTCGAATTCGTCAAAGTCGTCCAGAAACTCTATATTGTTCCCTTTAGGGATATTTCCACCTTGGGGGATGTTCCTACTATCTTCATCGTCAGAAAATGTCTCGGTACCAAAAGCAGATTCAAAAGCTTCAAAGTCAAAACTCTCGTCGTCTTCGTCAAAAATATTCTGTTGAACTTTGGGGCTCAAGTTCTGCTGTTTCTCTTCTTTGACAAAATTGCTTTGTGCAAAATTGTCGTTGAAGGAAGAGGATATTTCAACTTGAGGTAAAGCAATGATGGGCTTGACATCTTCTTTGTGTGAGTCATTCCCAGAGGCAGAATCACTCACAGAACCTGGCGATTTATTGCTTTCTAATGTACTATTTTGTGAGGAAAAAAACTTTTCTTGGCTGCTATAGCTTGTTTGTGCTCGTTCGCTTAAATCTATATCATCTGTCAATAAAGTTTCATCTTCAGCCAGATTTATTCTTCCAATCTTATTTTTATCAATTTCTTCAAAATTTTCCTGACTGAAAAAATTCTCATTTTCCAAACTAATTGATGGCAATTCTAATTGTGCAAATGGGGAATTGCTCAAATCATTTTGTTCTTCGCCGTAGGATTTCTTTTCTTTAGAACTTGTACTACTTATTTGTAAATTATTATTTTCCTCTATATCTTCAAATTTTAATTCTGAGAGATCCCCTTGTAAAAAATCAGGAAGCTCTAATTCTACTTCCTCCCCACTTGTAGACTTTTTCCGCTCCCATGCTTCTTGTTTTACAACAAAAGGATTATCTCCCACACTGTCTTGGGAAGAGGATGAACTATATACACTACTGTTATCTATTGGTATATCAAATGGACTGCTAACAGGTAGTTCCTCCATTTCATCTGCAACTTCTTGATTTTCATCAAAGGATTTCAAACCAAAGCTATTGCTATGAAAATCTTTTATTTCCTCTAATGCTTCTAATTTTTCTTCAGAAAAGACTTGAGGTGTTGACTGTGACGAAACACTCATGTGATTTTCGTTCTTGTCCTCCTCAGGTAGGCTATTTTCCTCCAATTGCTGTTGGTATTGCCCAATAGCTTCTAAACCACTATGAGCGTAATTCGTAATGTTTGGATCGTCAGTTAAATCCAAAACACATTGGTATTCTGCTTTTGCCACATCAAGGCGTTGCAAAACGTAGTAAATATGACCCCGTAATAAACGGACATTTGGGTCATCTGGTAGATGTTGCACCACTTTGTCAACCAAAGCGGCTGCTTCTTCGTATTTACTGTCTACATAGGCTAGATAAGCCTGTTGATACGTCTGCTCGTAATCTTCTATACCGATTGACATTGTTTTTCCTACCTCCCAAATTCATCCTGCCCACCGAGCACTTCGCAAAATGGCCATCTGGTCGAGCAGCCTCAAACACTGATTTTTTTGAGTGTTTAAAACCCACTCTCCTCGTAAGAAGGGAGTCATAGCGTCAGGAACGCCAGTGGGTGCCATCAAATGCTGTACATCAAGCCAATCCATTCCGCCAATTTCTTCTACTGCCAAGCCGACGATTGTATCTTGCTCTTCAATAGCAATTACCGGAATTTCTGCTCGATCTGTATTTAATGTGGTTACTTCTCCCAAAAATTGACCCAAATCAGCTACCCAAATGACTCGACCTCGTAAATTTAGAGTACCCAAAAGCAAAGGAGAAGCATTAGGAATCGGCGTTATTCTGTCGGGACTCAGTTCAATGACTTCTCTAATTCCCGTGGCGAGTAGTGCAAACTCCTGATGCGAGGGAATGAAAAACCTCAAATATAGCTCTCCTTCAGGGCTTTCCACTTGTAATTCAGGACGGAAGTGATCTTGTCCACTCCCTCCTAAAAAGTCCGGTTTACTAACCATTTTGCATTCATCCTCATCCTCGCAGCAGTTGTTTGACTGTTCCCACCCTGCTGGTATAAGCTGTGCCGTCGTGTTGAATGTTGAGTAAGGAGTCAGTTTTGCTTAAGCCGGTGAGTGTGTTGACTAGAGATTGCTTGGTGAGTGTGTCGAGTAGTGCGACCTCAAATGCGTCACCTGGTGCGAGTGGAGTATCTTGACCCAAGGTGGTGTTTTTGAGAGTGAACTGTAAGTACTTGGCTCCTTCTGGGATAATAAATGATTGCGAGAAGTTGCTGTTAAAGGGTGAGCCACTTGCGGTGGACGGGTTCCCCGGCATAAGCAAAGTGGCGAACCCGGAGGGTGAGTCTTCCGTGAGGACTGCTTCCTTATTTAATATTGTTGCGGCACCACGGGTTGACCAACCAAATTCAGGCTTGCTTCTATCGGTTTGGTCAAAGTTCCCGTTGGTAATTTCTGCAAGCAGTATCGAAGATAATGGTGCTTTTAGCTGAGTTATAGTACTAGGCGCAACCGTGGTACTACGGATAGCGTTAATCATTTGCAGGTTTAACCACGATGGCAACTTACGCACGCTTGGAGCAAGAGTGTTGTTCATCAGGTCGTAGGGATGTACCTTAGAGTCGAGATGGCTACCGTCGGGGGTGAGGGTGGCTGTGAAGTCGGTGCCGACGAATGTACGTTTGCCATCGACAGTTTGTACGTAGCGATCGAAACCTGGGTTGCCGTTAATGATACCCACTAAGTGTCCCATTTCATGGAGGATGGTGGTTAGTAGGTCATACTTAAGAGCTGCGACGCCTGTTGTTGCACGGAACGCTGAATCGGTTAAGGTTTGGGAGAATTCGCTATTTTCCCAAGGGGTGGTGTCGATAAACCAGCCGACGCCATTAGCGTCAGTGTCTATGAGGAGGGTTCCACCGTTGGGGCGACCTAGTGAGTCGTAGTTGGTAATTTGGGCTTCAGCTAGTTGTCCGGTGGGGAGATCTTTGATTTCAAGATTAATGTTGAAGGTGGGGTCGAATAGTAATTGCCAGAGGTGTAGTGGGTTATCTTTATACGTGTTGGTTGATGCAAGGGTTAAGTTATGAAGACTGAAGAGTTGTTGCAGCGTTATGCTGCTGGAGAGCGTAACTTCGCTGGAATTGAACTGAGTTCGACCAAGGTCTTTGAAGATGTTGATTTGAGAGGAATTAATTTGAGCGGTGCTAATCTCAACAGTGTTCGCATTTACAGAAGTAACTTGAGCGAAGCTAGATTGTCCAGAGCTTCTATGGTTTCGAGTACCCTGATCGATGTCAATCTGAGCAATGCCGACTTGAACTGTACCTGTTTGTATCGAGCTGATTGGCGTAATGTTAACTTGAGTGAAGCCTATATGTGGGGAGCTAATTTGACCAAAGCTGCTTTGAGAAATGCCAACTTGTTCTTCACTAATCTGGAAGAAGCTATTTTGGTTCAAACTAGTTTGAATGGATCTACTAACACTGAATCGGTATTCCGAATCCATAATGCCTTTATTTGGAACCTGCGGCTGCCTGATGGAAGTATTGATGAAGGACCCCGGTTCGAGTTTCTGGAATATTGAGGAAGGCTCTTGCTCGGCTGTTAGTCGAGCAGTGGGAAGATTTAGAAGCTTATTGATATCAGTATTACTTTCAATTGTTTCTTGAATATCAGTAGGTATGTTGTTGAAGAAATTGTAACCTGTTACTGCTTCTAAATCATTAATTGAAACTACAGACTTTTTCCAGTCTTTTGATAATGTTGATGGAGCACCTGGTGTACCCCGTTCAATATCAACCTGGGAAAAGTTGGGAATATCTACTGCAAAAGCAACGGTATCCTTAGTTACATCTGCAATCCCTTCACCTGGGTTTAGCACCAAAAATACTTTCCAAACATGAGATGGAGCACTAATATTAGCATTAACTCCATCAATAGGTGCAGTAAAAGTTTTACGTTCTCCATCTCTACCCGCAATAATGTACAATTCTTTCCCCTTGTCTGTAACTAGGGTATCAGATAAAAATATCTCTAATTGTCCCCAGGGATCAACACCTTTCTCAACAATATTTTGGGGAACCATATTAGTCATCAGGTATGTCAGTTTATAATCTTTATAAATTTTGTAGTGTTCATTTGTTTGGCTATCTGGATAATAACTTTCTACTAATCGAGATCGGTCTTCTGCCCTGGTCATATGACCACGTTGAAAAACATCATATTTTACATCGCTTGAACCAGGAACTCTAGTTAGGGGAGGTGAAGGCAGGGAATAGTCTGCGACAAAGGGATCGCCTACTTCCTTCCTGGATACATTACCATTTGGACCTTCATTCCATAACCTATTTAATTGATAGCTTACCCAATTAGGTGTTTTTAGACTTTCGTTATAGGAAAGTGCAAATTGTGGTTTTTCAATGAGGAAATTATTGAGCTGGCTGAATCCTTCATCCTGTCGAGCCTCCTGTCCGTTTAGTACTGGGCTTCCAAATTGGAGATGCTTACTTTTGAAGAATACGTTGTCAATATAGACTGGTGTATCTCCGTGTAGACTTATTTTGAGTTTTGCAGTTTTACCTCTCACTTCATCTGGTACGTCTACCTGGAAAGTTTCAAAACCCCTTGTACCAAAGCCGATACGATTTAGTTGTGACTGTATACGTTCAAATGGTACTGCTACTCCTACTATTGGATCGCTAAAAGCTTCTGGGTGAACTTCACGTAAATCTACTGCTGGCAGTTCTTGGTTAATCTGATCCCCAGGAATTATAGTATTAGGATGAATTTGCTGACTCCTTAAATTATAGGTTTTTGTGTCTGTTTCTAAGTAAACCTGAATATAATCGTCCATATCGTCTAAACGAGATGGAACAGGCACATGGACATCAAGCCTTAGGGCACCCCAATCAGGAACAACAAAGCGGTTGTGCGTAATCTCATTTAGCCCATCTCCTAACTTTAGGGCATAGTTAGTTTGAGCAGGATTATAATTTACAGCTTGCCTGTATTGCGCCAAAGAATTAATATCTTCCCACCTAACCAAATGCCTTTGCGAAGCATCATTCTCGCCATTGTAGAAAGACCAGCCAGGTATTTCTTGTACTTCAAACTTGTTAGTAACCGCGTCAAAATTACCGTTAAACAGTGTGGGTACAGCATAATCACCGCGCATCCTAGCTAGGGCAGTGTTATCTTCTGTTAGCTTCGTCCGATTATTTCTCAGATACTGGTCAAAATCGCCAAGCTGCTCCTTGCTAAGTTTACTACCATTGACATCGTACACGCGACGGTCAATGCCACCACCCAATGCCGAGTAGAACCAACCCGTACCAATGCCCTCCCAAGGAGCATTTTGAGCGCCATGCACATATTGATACCCCGTATAATCAGGAGAATACCAAGTTAAATCGCTATTTGCGCTACGTTGAGATGGTTCTAAATCCCCAAGACGACGGTAAACCCGATTACCTTGATAAACAAAGGGGATAAAATCATCAAGAAAGCTCGACGTGTCCTCTGGAGCTGGAAGCATATCTTCATTAAGGTCAACAGTTCCGGCATACCAGGTGAGCGCCTGCTTGTGTGCTGCACCCTGCCCGTTATCTGGGGTAAAGTTTGCCCTACCTCCAATGTTTGTATTTCTATCTGCACCTATAATTTCTCGACCATTGCGTGTTTTTCCCCCAGTGCCAACGTTTTGATAGTAATTGTCTGCATAAGTAACATTATTCCAAACCCTAATACCAGGTTCGTTAAGATTCCACAAACTTCTGTCCAAAGAATTTTGCTGGAAATCATGGGGGTCAACCATCGTCATTTGAAGGTCGGGGAAGAAACTAGAATACCTATCTTTAGGGAAGAAACTACCCAAACGCTGGATTATCTCGCTGTTAATAACAGCACCCTGACCGTATCCAACAAAATGCGTGCGCGAATTAAATAGTTGATTGCGGTCCAATGTTTGGTTTAAATTTACCAGAGACGCAAACAAAGTATCGGAGAAAGCTTCGCTAAACCCTGAATTAAAGGCAGTTTTGCTGAGTTGAATATCCCAACCTGGTAATAATACTAAGGGTTTACCTAAATTGGCTTGTAAATCACTTGTGGTAATGAAACTATTATTTCTCTGATTCTTCCATCCACCAGTTTCTCTGTCATAAAGCAGAACTAAGCCTCTTTCTGCCTCTGGAATATTAGAATCATACAATTGGGCGATACGTTTAGCTGTTGCTAGGAGTTGGTTGTCGATTACCTCGCTCATTGAGCTGGCTTCGGAACCACGTGTAAGTATTGTTACGTTACTAAAAGCATCACTACTAGGTAACTGTGCTAGCCGAGTCCGAAACTCACCATCACGGACAATATATTCTTTACCTTTGTTCGTAATAGCTTCAACTGCCCAATAATATTTTTGCCCAGCAGTTAGAATGCGGTCAGAAGGAAGCGTAAACACATTGTTGTTACCCGAGCGACTACCACCAACCCAAGTCCATACACCATTTTTCCATTTCGCTGTCAAGATACGATTGGGGTTGGTATCGGCTAGCCCAATTAAGTCCAACTTACCCCAATTATCCGATGGTAGTAATCCCTCCCCTTCTTTAAAGACACTAACGTAAAGATTTACCTCTTTGATATCGTTGCTATCGGGATTACTGCATACGTCACTTGAATTTGTGGTTTCGCCATCAAAATTCCATCTAAATGTGGGTAGCAATGTATCAATGTTATAAACCCCAGTTGCAGTTGGCTCATTTAAGTTAATTAACGGCTTATCAGAGGCAATACTCAACCCTATTGAAACACCAGCGCCAATTTGTTGGCTTTCACCCCAAGGTGCTGCGACAGCAACTTTTGAATTGATATTATCAAGTGATTTTTTGTTAAGCTCTGCAGCGGAAGTATCTTTAATCGTTTGAATTATTTCTCGAACATCATAGAGGAGAGTACTGCTAATTCCAGGATATGTGGCATACAAGTATCGATTGTCGCTCGTAACTACTAAATCATTGGTAAGCCCCATTGAAATTGGTCGAGTAGCAGCTACTAATTTCGAGTTTTCTCCTAACGGGTTGATGATAACGCCAACATTACTACCTGAACCAACCCCATCAATACTGGGAATACCTGAACCAAACAAACGACCGTTACGACCAGCAACAAAAGCGTACTCCTCACCCGAATCAGGGTCACGCATCATTGTCACGGCAACCGCTTCATTCACATCAAACGCATCTTGCTCGCTGCCTAGCAATAGTTTGGTATATTTTGTTGTGGCTTTAAACTGACCGGGTTCATTATCAATCGTCAGAACACCAAACCCTTCAGCATCGTTCAAACGATTAGTAAAAATCATTTGGTTTGCGTATGGAGTAGCAGAAATACCTTCTACCCCAGCAGAGGTTTCAATAGTTCCCATGACCGTATGTAATACACGATAGGGGTCATTGGGGTTAATGTTAATCACCGAAATTGAACCTTTATTAGCCCTGGTACTAGTAGCACTAGTCACAAATAACCGAGTCCCATCGCTGTTCATTGCCATTTGGCGTATTCCCTTAGGTGCATCACTGAGCTGGATCGTGCTAACGTGCTGGTTAAAGCTTCGTGAATAAGGGTTAATGTCTAGAACAAAAATTTGTCCTTGATTGCGATCGGCAACATAAGCATATTTATTATTGGGGTGGATGACAATGTCAGCAAGTGCCGTACCAGCAGCATTTCTCAACTTAATAGACTGAATTCCATCTTCGTTAGGATTTACATCTAGTGGTCGCAAACCACGTAAATCTACAACGGAGATTTCACCAGTTCCCATTAAAGGTACGTAAGCAAGTGATGCGTTACTAGTGGTTGCAACGTATCTTGGTCTATCTTGCTTGCTAAGGTCGCCAACAGAAATACTAGCTAGTAGAAGATCCGCAACACTCTCTTGTGCAATAACTGCTTCAGGGTCGTGGGCATTGATAATTTTAACAGTATCGCTAAATGGGTTTGCAGCTACAGCTACTTCAAAACAATCTGTAAGAGGAATAGGTATTGGAATGGGGTTAGTTAAATCATCTTCAACACCAGACAGCTTTCGTCTCAATGAAATTGTTACATCTTTGCTATAAGGAATATAATCTGGAAGACGTAGCAGAAGTTGAGAATTAGATTTTATGGAAATATCTTTCAACTCATAAGTTTTAAGACCGTATTGCAAATCTATTTTGAGATTCTCAATACTATCTCCAAAATTTTGTCCATCAACTTGTAGAAATGCTCCTGTTCGATCGAAATCCAGAGCAACACTCTCAACTACTGGTATGATTCTCGACTCGATTGCTGGAGGGTCTAGTTGAACTACAGCAGTCATTTTTGATGTAACTTGTTCTAGGTTAAGACTGACTCGATCTGAAATTTGGTAAGGTAAGCCAATTGTGGGAATACATATTAGAGTTGTCTTTGCTATAGTCTGAAGCACCGCCGCCGACAATAATAGTCCAAAGCCTATACCTAGTGCAAGACCGACATAAACACCTGAAAGTCCAGGTGCTCTTAAAGCTAATTGTGTAGCACCCGAAGCAGCAATAGCCGTACTTGCTGTTACTGATGTGCCTAGTTGTGTAATGGCTCCGGCAACAGCATAGCGAAATAATGGAACGGCAACAGTATATGTACCCGATACTACAGCACCCGCCCAAGGTGGTGAGGAAGTACGAATCATACCATCATCACCAACTACCCCAGAATCATCAATTATCCAACTTGGTTGCAAAGCTCCTGTATCATCAGGTGCCATAATTTGGCGCATGAAAAATACTTCTTTCCCAGCCTCAATCCCGTAGGTATTTGGAATGGCAAGTTGTGTTGGTACATTCAGCTGTTCTTTACCAACGTCCAACTTAAATGCTCCAGCAAATGCAAATTTATCATCCAATACAGATAAGGGCAGCGTACTAGCATCTAATGTTGTAATGCTAACAGTAGCATTTTCCTTCAATGCACCAGGTGCTACCATCACCATTGAGCCATCAGTAGCTTGTACCGCACCACCGTCTTTACCCAGCACTGCTGAGTTTAGATGTGGAATTTCCACCCTTACAGGCAATACATACTCGCTAGCGCCGTGAATGACAGTAACATTCGCTACGCCTTCATCTAATGCAGTAATTAACCCATCCTCGCTTACGGTAATGATATCTGAGTTACTCACAAAGTAACGCGTACCAGATAAAGCAGTTCTCAAATCAGGCGAATCAATAACCTCATTGATACCAACCAAAATTTTACGTTTTACACCTTCAACCAAGGTGACAGCTTGTGGGTACACGTTTAGACCATTACTTTCTACCAACGCCATATTAAACTCTGCATCGTTCGTCGGCAGCCCTAACTCACCCACTCTTAGCGCCGTTACAGCCGTAATACCATTGCGCGACGCACTGAGTACCGACACACCATCACTAAGTGCAGTCACTACACCCATATTTGTAACGGATGCCACTGTGGACTTATCTGAAGCAAACTGCAAGTACGAGTAAGGTAGCACTACATCTTGTTGGTCAGCAAAATCACCAACTACTACTAACTGATATAAAATTCATTTTTAGTTATTTGTCATTGGTCATTGGTCATTGGTCATTAGTCATTAATTATTCATCTCTTTAGCCTTGATACTTCAGCCTTTTTGTACTAGCTACTTTGTTGGCCAAGGAATCATTGGGTCAATGGCTAACTTTTTGGAGACTTCGTAAGCGCCGTAACGGTTAAGATGGCTGGGGTCGGAAAAGTAGTCATTGGCTTTGGGCCAAAGTTGACTTAAATCGCGGTAGACGAAGTTTGGGTGTCCGGAGAGATTGAACATATACTGCTGAAACTCCTTTTCATATTTCAAGCGTATGGGGTCGAGATAGTCAGCAGTTAGAGGCATATTGACAAAGACTAGGGAAATGTTGTGAGATTCAGTGAATTCAAGCACTGACCGCAAAGCAGCATCTTGTTCGCCTCCGAGGAGGAAAAATTTGTAGTCGTTGTCGTAATTACCAGGGACTTTTGAGTGTTTGCTGTAGTACTGAGAGGGTTGAAAGCGGATAGACAAAGGTAAAAATCCATCAAAATCAACAGCTTGCTGTAGAATACTTTCTAAATCTGCCCTGTCAGATTTCGTATTTACTGTTTGAGAGCTCTCTTTCAATCCGGGCAAAGATCTCAGTTGTTGATTTAATAGCTTTTTGAACTTGTCGCGTTGTTTGTAGCTAGCTGATAGGTTAGCAACTCTTTGATTTAGCCACTCATCTAGCATTTGGTAGCTATTGCTACCATTCTGGTTGGCTGTGCTTGTTGTTTCGTTTTGGGTTTGCTTTGCCGTACCGTCAATTTCGCTTGCAGTATCTTTGGTTGCTCGCGCTTTTTCTAAGGCATACTTGAACCCAGGAGATGCAGCGATAGTTTTAAAAGTCACATCCTCTCGACCGGTGTTAAACGCACGGGAACCATCAGCCCAGATAATCAGCCTTGGCAGTTCCTTTGGCTCAATAACTTGACGAATGATAAACTCAACGACTTGTGCTGTCGCACCATTAATACCAAAGTTGAACACGTCAACATCTGAGTAACCTTGACGAGCCAATGATTTGGAAAGAGCTTCAGGATCTATTCCCCTAAGAGCGCGGGAGGAGCCAATAATCAATACATCAGGCGGGCTACCCCTTTTGAGCAGGCGCTGTTTGTATAGTGCAAATTGCTCATCCAATTGGCGAGCATTAAAACTTGGCATTTGCGATCGCGCTGCTAAGACAATAGCAGATGAATTTGCTTTTGGCTTGAGTGGTTCAGCTGGCAAATTGTCTGGGTCGTCATTTGGTTGAGTGAATCCAGAGGAATTAAAACCGTCATTTCTACGGTTAGAGGGTTTGCCCTTCGAGGTGTTTGTAAAAAAGATTGCGCTTTCACCCTGGTCGCTGCCATCGTTTGTAGAGGTCAAAGATGCTTTCATTTGCGAGTCAGAGGAGACACTAGCAATGGTGGTTGTTAGTGTATTGCGAGCAATAATTCTACTCAGTAGCCAATCCGACTGTAATGTGAGAATTAAGCCCAGCGCTGCCCAAACCATAGCTACTCGAAGCCCCTGAGAATCAGGTGCTTGTTCCTGTAACTGGTCTTTTTCCGCAAATAACTGCGTTGCCAAGAGAAACTTCCTAACAGATGTTGTCCAATCCCGTGCTACTTCCGCAACAAAAGTTTGAACTTCCTCGCTGGTTAAATCGGGACGCAGGATTGGTTCTTGAGTTGTAGTGGGTAAAAGTTCGCGAATGTATGCAGAAGTCGCAGCAAATTCTGGAGTTGCTTCCGGGACTAACCGCTCTCGTTCCTCAAAATCAACGCCATAATTCCAAAATGGTTCTTTATTTCCAGCCCGACGACCGTAGACCCTTACCCCTGTAACAGTCTTGATTTTTAGCTGGCGCACAAACTGAGTGACTTTAACAGCGACCTGTTTGCGTGTGGGACAAATGGGTGCATCACACATGATGTGTAATAAATCCCCTTTGCGAAGCAGAAGCACGCGAAGACCACCTGTTTTAAGACGGGATTCTAGATTGGGATTGAGCAGACGCTCAAGTAAAAATACGATCGCTGGTTCATCACCAACAGTTGCCAACTCTAAAGCAGACGCTGCAAGGTTTGAATGCTCGGTTGCGGGTAAAGCAAACCAATCAATCCAAGCTGGTTTGCTATCCTTAGCCGTTTGCCGCCCGTATAAAGTAGCAGCGACAATGCCTTGAGGGGCAATTGTTTCCAGAAGGGGTTTAATTTTTTCCAAGCACTGAGCTTTATCTGGTGCCTCAGCGGTGCCTAATGGATCGGAAGCAGGAGTGCAGAATAAATGGAGCGTAGTCTCTTTCAAAGTTGCTCCCACAGCCACGTTTAACTCTGACAAAGCGTCATTAAGTAACATGGATATTGCCTGTACGTCTCCCCAACGCGCCCATTCCCGAAGCATCACCTTCGATGGTGTTAGATCCACCCGCAACAGCCAATCTAAGGCGGTTTCACCAGTGACTCGCGAGGCAATCACAGCATCTTGGTAACCAGAAAGTTTGAGGTGTCGTAACTTTTGAGCGACTGGTTCTGCGATTAAGGATGGATCGGGACTGTAACTCGATTCACAGAATACCCACAGGCGGCTTTCATGCTTCTGATGATTTCCTGTTGGCTTCTGCTTGATAACCTTAACCTCTACAGCCACGCCAAAAGCACTCATTGTTTCACTGAGATAGCGAGCAATTGCTTCTGGATGCCCTTGGCGAGCCAAACTCTCGTTAGAGACAATTAACGCTCCACCTGCCCCAACTGCTGGTTGTGCTTTGCTAGATGATTTTTCAGCGTCTGCCAAAAGGGATTGGCGCACCTGTTCTAGATGCCGATCCAATTGATTGAGATGTACCCTGTGGCACCATTCGGGCTTCTTTTCCCCTTTTCTGCGTCCGTAGACGAGTACTTGGTAGATTGCAGGTTGTTCTGAACTTGTGAGCACGTCCAAATCTGTTTGTTGTAGTGCTTTGAGCAAGTCAGATAACGTCTGCCACCGTTGAGGGCATTCTGGACCTTCACAAAGAATGTGTAGGTCGTTTCCCCGCAAGTGGATTTTTACCCCGAAAGTGCTAATCCCTGTTGCTTGGCTTACCCACTGCAATAAGGATTGCTGGCTAACTGGTGATAGTTTTTTCATGGGAAGTTGACTTTACAGGAATATTGGTTTTGGGGAATGTTGCTTTGGCTTGTACACTAGAACCATAGAATTATCACATTATGTAGTTTTTTTTAACACTTTTGTTACCTTCACATTTTGGAAAATCGGTAAAGATAGTCTTGTACCGCTCTCCAACTAAAGTTATATTGATTTTTTTGTTTCTTTCCTCTTATTCTTGAACTTATTAGGAATTATCCATGTCACCTAACACTTCCAAGCCTCCCTCCGATAGTGGATTAAATTTGCCTCTCTTTACCATCCCTCAGTATGCCCTATTACAAGTTGGTACAGCGTCTATACTACTGCTGGTACTAGCTTCAAAAGCCACCGTAGAAACCCTGTATGCGATCGGAGAAGCAAGTGAAGAATTGTTTCGAGGCGATCGCCTGCCCATTCTCGACTTTCCAAACCAAAACGAACTAAACCAACGTTAAAAAGTATACTTTTAAAGTGGGCTAATTCTGTGGCAATTTCCATGACTATAAATCGCAAATTATATAAATATTAGAAATATTATTTTGCTTAACCAAAACAACGGTATGAGTTCCCTTTTATACACTTCTGCTCAGGATGTGAATATCTACCCCGCCTCCGAAGTCTTTTTACGGCATCGCCTGCAAATTGTAGAAGAACTGTGGGAGTCGGTTCTCCGACAAGAGTGCGGTCAAAACATGGTGGACTTATTACGGCAATTACGGGACTTGTGTTCGCCAGAGGGTCAAGCAACAGATGACGAAACCTCCACTGTCACTAAGTTGATAGAACAACTCAATATTAACGAAGCAATTCGTGCCTCTCGTGCCTTTGCTTTGTACTTTCAGTTAATCAACATCATAGAACAGGACTACGAACAACGTCAGCAGTTAAGCCGTTATGAGGTAGAAACAGAAACCAAAGCTCAAGAAACTCTGCCAAATTTTATTTATTCATCGAACCAAGAAGAAGCAGAAGCACCCCTGAACAGTGGATTGGGCGCAGATCTTCTGGCAAAAAGTTGGCAGGCAACCTCGAGTGGAAAACAAAAGGGCACTTTTACAAGTCTTTTTCCCCATTTATTTCGGCTCAATGTACCGCCACAGCAAATTCAACGTTTAATCTCACAATTAGATGTGAAGCTGGTGTTCACGGCTCACCCAACAGAAATTGTGCGTCATACAATTCGCGATAAACAGAGACGTGTCGTACAACTTCTGCAACAGCTAGATGCAGTGGAAAAACGCTCTAGTAATGGTGGAGGCTATCCTTGGGAAGCAGAGGAATTGCAATCGCAATTGCTAGAGGAAATTCGCCTTTGGTGGCGCACTGACGAACTGCACCAGTTTAAACCCTCGGTGCTAGATGAAGTAGACTATGCCTTGCATTACTTCCAAGAAGTTATATTTGATGCAATTCCACACCTTTACAAACGCTTCAAATACTCTTTGGCTAACACTTTCCCCTGGTTGGAACCACCAAAAATAAACTTTTGCCGATTTGGTTCTTGGGTAGGTGGAGACCGGGACGGCAACCCTTCAGTAACACCAGACATTACTTGGCAGACAGCTTGCTATCAAAGAAATATTGTTCTGGAAAGGTATATCAAATCGGTCAAGCAACTGATTAATTTGCTCAGTTTATCGCTGCACTGGAGCGATGTCCTACCAGATTTGCTGGAATCTTTAGAACTAGAACAGTCGCAATTGAGTGAAGTGTACGATAAGCTAGCTCTGCGCTATCGGCAAGAACCCTATCGGCTCAAATTGTCTTACGTGCAAAAGCGTTTGGAAAATACACGCGAACGCAATTTAGCCCTATATAAAGGGGAAAAATTAACCAACGACAACACCCCCGTTTATCGCTCGGGAGAGGAATTTTTAGCAGAACTGCGGTTGATTGAACGGAACTTAACAGAAACAGGTTTAAGCTGTAAAGAATTGGAAAATCTTATCTGTCAGGTGGAAATTTTTGGTTTTAATTTAACACAGCTAGATATCCGCCAAGAATCATCCCGTCATTCAGATGCTTTAAATGAAATTCTCGACTACCTGAAGGTTCTTAAAGTCCCTTACAACGAGTTATCAGAGGTAGAAAGAGTTGCTTGGCTGACAGCAGAACTTTCCACCCGTCGCCCCTTAATTCCAGCAGAATTGCCATTTTCAGAAAAAACGAATGATGTCATTCAAACTTTACGGGTGGTGCGATCGCTTCAACAAGAGTTTGGTCAAGATGTTTGCCAAACATACATCATAAGTATGTCTCGTGAAGTGAGTGACATACTGGAAGTTTTGCTATTTGCCAAAGAAGCCGGACTCTATGACCCCGGTACTGCCATCGGTACTATCCAAGTTGTTCCCCTGTTTGAAACAGTGGAAGATTTGCGCCATTCGATTGGCATTATGCGGCAACTCTTTGCATTACCCCTGTACCGTGCTTTATTAGCAGGGGGCTTTGCTGCAAGTACGGAGGAACGGGAGAAATTCCCCCACTCTCCACTCACTCCCAACTTGCAAGAGGTCATGCTGGGGTATTCTGACAGCAACAAAGACTCTGGTTTTTTAAGCAGCAACTGGGAAATCCATCAAGCTCAAAAAGCTCTACAGAAAGTTGCAGAAGAGTATGGCGTGGCTTTGCGAATTTTCCACGGACGAGGTGGTTCCGTGGGACGTGGCGGGGGTCCGGCATATGAAGCTATCCTGGCTCAGCCCGGTCACAGTATTAATGGAAGAATCAAAATTACAGAGCAGGGTGAGGTTTTAGCTTCTAAGTATTCCTTGCGGGACTTGGCTCTGTATAATTTGGAAACAATTACCACTGCTGTTATTCAAGCAAGTCTCCTGCGGACTGGGTTCGATGATATTCAACCCTGGAATGAAATCATGGAAGAACTCGCAGCGCGATCTCGTTCTCACTATCGTGCCCTCATTTACGAGCAACCTGATTTTATTGACTTCTTCCACCAGGTAACCCCTATAGAGGAAATTAGCCAGCTACAAATTAGTTCCCGCCCCGCCCGCCGCCCTTCTGGTAAAAAAGACTTAAGCAGTTTGCGAGCAATTCCTTGGGTATTTAGCTGGACGCAAACCCGATTTTTGCTACCTTCTTGGTACGGAATGGGCACGGCAATGCAAGAATTTTTAAATGAGGAACCAGAAGAACATCTGAAACTGCTGCGGTATTTTTACATTAAGTGGCCCTTCTTTAAGATGGTCATTTCTAAAGCGGAAATGACTTTAGCGAAGGTGGACTTGCAAATGGCGCGGCACTACGTACAGGAACTGTCGCAGCCGGAAGACAAAGAACGCTTGGAAAAGGTGTTTGAGCAAATCGCCAGTGAGTACTACTTAACACGAGACTTGGTTTTGAAAATCACAGGTCACGAACGTCTTCTGGATGGTGACCCGACATTGCAGCGATCGGTACAGTTACGCAATGGTACAATTGTACCCTTAGGATTTCTACAGGTTGCTCTCCTTAAACGCCTGCGTCAAGCCCGTACTAACGTGACTTCCGGGGTCATTCACTCTCGTTATAGTAAGGGTGAGTTGCTGCGAGGCGCATTGTTAACTATTAACGGTATTGCCGCTGGTATGAGAAATACTGGTTGAACCGTTATAGGTGTCATTTGTCATTCGTCCTTGGTCATTTGTTATTTTTTAAGGACAAATGACAAATGACAAATAACAAATGACTAAAAAACGAATTTTAATCTGTACTTTCCTAGCCCTGTTATCGGGTTTCTTCGGGGGTTATGTAGGGGGACAAATTACCCTAAGTATTCACACTCAGAAGTGCCAAAGCAGATCTTGGGGATGGCAAAAGGTGTGTAACGTTTTGGTGACTCCGGGAGCAATGTGGCAAGGAAGTACGACTGGGTTGTGGACGGGAACTATTTTAGGGGCTTTTGTCGGTGGTTTGGTAACAAGGCAATTTAGAGAGTAGTTATTGGATAGTGGATAGTGGTTATTCTACTAACTACTAACTACCAACCACCAACCATTATCCATTTACTGTTATTCTGTTGGCGTAGCACGTGTTTGTGGATAACTCAGGGTTTTCCAGGAGTTCGTACTTGTGTCAAAACAGCGCCAAGTTTCCTCAGATGAATCTCGGTAGCAGAACAAAGAGCGATCGCCAGCGTTAAAATTATCAGTTAAGTAGTATACAATTCCTCTAAAAGGATAGGTTTTGCGACTCAGCCGCTTGGCGACTGCTTGGTTGGGACACTCTACAACAAACACTGGTTGTCCATTCAAGTGACCTAAGGAGAAGATACACATCCGCAAAATAGCTCGCAGCCAACTTTCTGAGTTATCAAAATAATCATCAATGATTTTGTTGGTGAGGGCTTTTTCCAAGGCACGGTCTTTTTTATGAGGAGTGTGAGGGTCTGACATAGCGCAACCTATTGCTTTACCGATATTGAAGAGACAATTTTGTGCGACTATATCGACGGAATCGTCGGGCACGGGTAGGTGAAAGGCGTCACCTGCACGAATTTCTACAAAGCTGGTGTCAAACCAAGGGTTTTCTTTTGCAGCAATTTCCAAGTTACGTGTGGCGGCTTCCCGCATCTGGGCAACTGGTTCAACGGCGATAACTGCACCGGGACGACGGGAAAAGTAGGCAAATTGCAAAGCTTCCAAACCACCGCCAACTCCAACATACAATACAGTCGGTTGATTCCCAAGTTCTGTTAGATGAACGGTTGTCCCACAGCCATAATTCATTTCCTGCATTTGAAGGGGAATATGCAGCCCCGGTAGTTGCAGGGGTGTACTCTGTACGCAACAAAGCCCTATTTGGGGTGTTTCTGCAACTTCGCTGTAGAATTGCGCCGCTGTTTCGAGGTAACTCATTACATTCCTAAAGGTATCCACCGTTTTCAAGTGTAGCGATAACTTCGGTAATGCAGGCAAGGAATATAAAAATGGCTGTAACTCTGACAAATGACTGCCCTAACTAAGTAAGCGGACAGAAATAAATAGAACTGTGTTATAAAATTAATGAATCCGACATCCTTACCAATGACAAAGGACTAAGGAAGACCCTCATGAGTTAACTTTATTTGCGTCATCCTACTTAGTTAACTATATTTTCTCAATTAAATCTATGTTGATGTTCACAATGGCGCTGTACCAATGTCTTCAGATATATTATCTGAACTAATTTAGCCCTTTTTCTCTACAAAATTACCTGGAAACAGTCTGGCACTTGCCATTGTGAAATGTATTGTTGAAGCTCATAGTGGCAAGCTGTTGATTAAATCAAATCCTGTGGTAAGCGTGCAATTATCTGTGGTTGCAGTGCAATCTCGCTATCAGACTCATAATTAGCAATAGACTGAGATATCTTCACCGCATTCATCGGCAAGATAGCACAAAGCACGAAAACGCAGACAAACTACTTCCTCATAGACAGGATTGAGCTTGCACATTGGAGGAATGTGAAGTAGCTTGCGACCAAACAATGTAATATCACGCTCAAAAGGACATTGAGCGGGGATCAGCTTGCACAAGAAATGAGCTAATTTAGCGTTATGAATTTCTACCGAATCCAGCCACTGGCGAACAGGAGAAAGAATGTCTTGTTTTGCTTGGATGTGAGAGAAGCTAGTCATAATTGCTCACCTTATCATTTAGAATTTCAAGTTAGTGTTTGTGAGTTGGGTTTATACCCTTCCCTATTACTTATATAGATTTGGTTCTCTTGTTTTATGCAGTATTGTTCCACTCTTTTTTCTGGAACACTTTTTACTACAAACGTGGGTTACAGTATTCCGGATAACTCTCCAGATATTTGTGCTATGTGAAAGTCTTCTGTACGGGAAGGTGCAAGCAGTCGGTTACTTCAGTAATCTAGGGTTGTTCGGGCTCAATGTTCCCGATCCAATCTCTCCACTGTCTATTTACTTATGACATAACACCAGCAGCCTGCCTTAAGAACCGTCTACCTTACGTTAGCCCCTGTGTTATTTCCAACATCTTAATATTAACTTTACAAATCAGTAGAGGTCAGTAAGGGGTGATTGTGGAAAACCGCCCCTATTCAGTAAGGTTTCGCGTATATAAAGCACCCCTTCGTCTATTCAAGTTTCTTTGATACTTGACAACGATTCTTATTGTTGGCTAGCATGGTTGTTGGTTTAGTCCAGTCTAGCTAAAGCAAGAAAAATGGCGAAAACGAGAGATATACCTTTAGAAAGACAACTATATGCTTATAAAAAGTGTATTAAGTGCTTAAAAGCTGTTTTCACAACTTTAGCGATCGCTGCTTCAGTGACATAAGCGGCGTTGGACTGTGATTTTAACAACTGAGAGTGTCGGTACGCCATCCCAGAGAACCCGGTTTTTTGCCTAAGACCTGGGTTAAATTAAGCCGACTCAAAGAAAACGGGTTTTTTTGCCCGATGTTGAATACTGAACCTGCTTTCTAGTTCAGTAGGTAGCTGGAAATAACAACATCTGCTTTCAGGAAGATAAAAATGGCTGAACCCGTGACAAATGACACTGGACAAATGACACTGGACAAATGACTTATGGCACAATTAATGACATCGGCTAATAACCCTATTTCTGCTATCCCTAAAAGAGGAATGCCTGTTACCATCATCACGGGATTTTTAGGCAGTGGAAAAACTACACTACTGAATCAAATACTTCAGAACAAACAAGACTTGAAAGTTGCCGTACTTGTTAATGAGTTTGGCGATATCAACATTGACAGTCAATTGCTAGTGTCTGTGAATCAAGATATGGTTGAACTGAGCAATGGTTGTATTTGCTGTACGATAAATGATGGATTGGTTGATGCAGTTTATCGAATATTAGAAAGAGAAGACCGAATTGATTACCTTGTCATTGAAACGACAGGTGTTGCCGATCCTTTACCGATTATCTTAACTTTTCTTGGTACAGACTTAAGAGACTTAACCAACCTGGATTCTATTCTCACTATGGTGGATGCTGAGGCATTTAACCGAGAACATTTCCAAAGTGAAGCAGCTTTAAAGCAAATTACCTATGGAGATATTATCCTCCTAAATAAAATCGACCTCGTTACCCCACAAAAACTGCAGGAACTAGAAGCTTATATCCACGAGGTAAAAGCAGGTGCCAAAATTCTCCACACTACATTTGGTCAGGTGCCATTTCCATTAATTTTAGGGGTAGGTTTGACTCCACAAGAAGAATATATATCGTCTGTAGAGGAAGATAGCCACGAACATCATCATCACGACCACGAACACCATCACCACGAACACGAGCATCATCATCACCACGAGTACCATTCCCATCATTTAGACAATGATGGATTTGTTTCTATTTCTTTCCAAAGTGACAGACCTTTTGATGCCTATAAATTTGAAGAATTTCTGACAGAACAAATGCCACAAGAAGTATTTCGAGCTAAGGGTATTCTTTGGTTTAGTGACAGCGATCTACGCCATATTTTTCAACTGAGCGGTCTTCGTTATAACTTAAAAGCTGATGAATGGCGCACTCCACCTAAAAATCAGTTGGTGTTTATTGGCAGAAAGTTAAATGTAAGTACCATTCATTCTCTACTTAACAAGTGTTTGGTTTGACCAAAAATTGTTACACAAGGGCATACACACCTGTCATGATTATTATCCGACTCTGATGGAAGATACACCACCATCTTTACCTAAAAAAATTGACTTAGCAATTATCGGTGCTGGTCCTCACGCCTTGACATTAGTTACTCACTTGCTACAAAAACGGCAAACTATGCGAGGTAGATTTTTGGTCTTTGACAAAAGTGGCAAGTGGATGAACCACTGGCAACACCAATTTGCTGCTTTAGAAATTCCCCACCTACGATCGCCTGCTGTTCATCATCCCGACCCCAATCCTTTTGCATTAAGAAAATTTGCTGAATCTCGTCCGAATGAACTGTTCCCCCCTTATGACTTACCTGGAACACGGTTATTTGAGGATTTTTGTCAGGATGTTATTCGCCGTTTTTCCTTACAGCAAGAATTGATTCCCCTTGATGTAACACGTATTCAACCGTTACCTCATCCGATGCGTCCTCGCCTGTGCCTGTGGTTGCAGGACGGACAATCAATTATTGCGCGGCGGGTAGTACTGGCAACGGGAAGCAGCAAAGTGCAAAAGCCTGACTGGGTAAACCAGATTGGGTCAACATATCCCCAAGATAGGCTTTGCCACTCACAATCTGTGGATTTGCGGAAGTTGAACTTAATGGGTGAAAGAGTATTAATTGTGGGTAGCGGGTTAACAAGTGGGCATTTAGCAATAGGTGCTATTTCTCGTGGTGCAAAAGTTCACTTGGCAATCAAACGACAGTTACAAGAAAAATTGTTTGATGCCGAACCCGGTTGGTTGGAACCAAAGTATTTGAAGGGATTTTTTGCCCAACAAGATTATGAACAGCGCTTTGGCATGATTAAGCAAGCACGTAACGGTGGTTCCATGACCCCAGCAATGGGAATGCAACTGCGAAGAGAAGTACGCAAAGGTCGTCTCAGGATTGATGAAAACTGCCAAGTAGTTCTAGCTGAGTGGTTGGGTGAGAATTGGCGTGTCCAATGCAGTGATGGGAGTCAGCATGAGTACAGTAGAATTTGGCTTTCCACTGGCACTCAATTTGATGTTACATCTGAGGCGCTACTACAAGAGGTTTTAGAAGCTTATCCAATCAATATCGTGAATGGCTTGCCAGTTCTAGATGAATATTTGCGCTGGTGGGGTTGTGAATTATTCTTGATGGGTGGTTTAGCAGCTTTACAAGTAGGGCCAACAGCTCGAAATTTATCTGGTGCAAGAATGGCAAGCGAAAAAATTGTTCCGGCTATTATCAAGTCGAGTATTGCCCTTTCAAATCCTATAAGTGCTTGAGCTTATTTGATAGTATTCGAGTTAAAATCCCTTCGGAAGGGCTTAACAGCAGGGCTAAGATAAACAAGCCAGATATAACTAATACAATTGCTGCTCCTGATGGCACATTTAGATAGTAGCTAATATACATTCCATTGACACTGCCAATTACACCGATGACTGCCCCCCATATCATCATTTGGTGTAATTCTTTCACTAATAAATAAGCTGTAATGGCAGGACCAATTAACAATGAAACAACCAACACTACCCCTACAGCGTGCATACTAGCTATGATGGTGAGGGTGATGGCAGAAATCAAGCCAAAATAAATGAGATTGACGGGTAATCCTATAGCTTGAGCGGCTAAAGGGTCGAAGGTGTAAAACAATAACTCTTTATAGAAGAGCTTGACACACAACAAAATAACCACAGTGATGACTAAAGTGCGCCAGACATCAGAGATGGTAACTCCTAAAATATCGCCAAATAGAAAATGATGTAAATCAAGTTTGCTTTTTAACAGGGTAATTAGCATAATTCCTAATGCTAAAAATCCCGAAAAAACCAGCGCCATTGCTACATCTACTTTCACCCGCGACTGGGATTGAATCCAAGCAATGACCCAGGTACTGAGGGTTCCCGAAATAAAGGCACCCAGAAAAATATCGACACTAAAAAAGAAAGCGATAGCCAATCCTGGTAGAACTGCATGAGCAATAACATCTCCTAGCAAACCCATTCGTTGTACAATCAAATAACTGCCCATTACCGCACACAAAATACCCAGTAAAAAGGCAGTGAAGATCGCATTCCGCATAAACTCAAACTCAAGCGGTTCCAAAAGAAAATGCAACATAAATACAATCCTCCATCACTTACCTTTACTCATTATTCTCCACTGCCATCACGTTGCAGTAAAAAGATGTTATCTCCATAGGCTTTTTGAATATTGGTGACATTAATGACTTCTGACCTAGAACCTTCAGCAATAATTGTTTTATTAATTAATAAAAATCTGTCATACTTTCGGGAAGCTTCTCCCAAATCGTGACCGATAACCAACAAGGTTTTTCCCTCATACTTCAGTTCGTTAAAAATTTCAAAAATGATTGCTTCCGTCTTCTGGTCTACTCCAACAAATGGCTCATCAAAAAAGAATAACTCAGCTTGCTGCGCTAAAGAACGCGCTAAAAATACCCGTTGTTGCTGTCCTCCCGATAACTCTCCAATCTGACGCTTTCGCAATTCCCACATTCCAACTCGCTCTAGAGCAGATTTGACTATTTCTTCCGATTGTCGGGAGTGTGCGCGAAACCAGCCCGTATGACGAGTACGGGCCATCATCACTACATTCCAAACAGTAATAGGATAATCCCAATCAATTTGGCTCCTTTGAGGGACATAGGCGATTTGTGACAGATATTTTTTAAGAGAACCATTACGAAACTTAATTACCCCACTTTTGCGAGGAATCAAACCCAGAATTGCCTTAACCATCGTGCTTTTTCCCGCACCATTCGGACCAATCACGCCGACGATTTGCCCCGGTTCCAACCGGAAACTCACATCAGCAACCGCAGCAATACCTCTATAGTTGACAGCCAGATCGCGAACTTCTAACATCAATATTTATCCTTTTTTACAACGATTATCATAGCTAAAAACTGGAGCATTAGTAAGAAAAATGTTACACACAACACACGCAAAAATAACCACAGCATTCTTCCTGGCTCTAAGCTTACTTGGATGTAACGCTATACAGCAAACCAGCGAACAATCAGTCACAGATAATACTTCCCCATCTGCAACACCAGCCAGCAATCAAACAGCTAGTAGCGCTCGTCCCTTAGTAGTGGCTACAACAAGTGTCATATGTGACATAACAAAACAAATTGCTAACGAAACAATAGACCTTAATTGTTTGGTTGACGCAGGTAAAGACCCCCACGTTTATCAGCCAACATCGGAAGACCGCAAAGCGATTGAGAAAGCAAAACTTATTTTATACGCAGGTTATGATTTTGAGCCCAGCATCATCCAGTTAGTCAAAGCAACTAACAACAGTTCACCTAAAGTAGCGGTACACGAGCAAGCAGTACCTCAGCCAATTGTAGGAGAAGCACACGAGCACGGTCATGAAGAAGGAGAAAAACACGCTCATAGTGAAAACGTTCCCGATCCCCATGTATGGCACGATGCTCAAAATGGTATTCGCATGGTAGAGGTAGTGCGCCGCAACTTGGAAAAAATAGTACCAAGCAACGCATCAATCTACAGCAGCAATGCCAAAAAACTGACGGATGAACTGACACAAGTGGATGCTTGGATTAAATCTCAGGTCAGTACGATTCCAACATCTGGACGTAAGTTGGTGACAACCCACGATGCGCTCAACTACTATGTCAAAGCCTACAATCTTTCCTATGAAGGCGCTTTGAGTGGTTTGAGTACGGAAGAAGCACCGACAGCAACACGCGTTAGCGAACTGGTAAAAGATATCAAAAAAACGAATGTTCCCACAATCTTTGCGGAAACATCAGTTAATCCCAAGCTGATTGAAGCAGTGGCTAGGAATGCAAAGGTCAAGGTTTCAGACAGAGAACTGTTTGCTGATGGCTTGGGAGAACAGGGAACTGAAGCTGATACTTACCAAAAAATGCTCGTTGCCAATACGAAGACGATAGTTGAGGGCTTGGGGGGTAAGTACACACCTTTTCAATAGAAAGTTAAAGAACTTTATCAACTACTACATATTTATCTCGTTTTAATTAATCCTAGAAACGAGAGTTTTTTTGTTGTATAATCGTATTATTATATAATACATTATGAGTAATCTTCTAGCGGGAAGGGAGTAGTTTATTCCAGATTTTTTAAAAAAGCTTGAAGACGGAAAATAGACTCTTCTAACTGCGAAATTAATTGACTAGTGCCCCTAAAGTCTTGGAAACGAGCTAGTTGTTCTAACTGTTCTGCTATTTGGTGAATAGCTTTAGCTCCAACATTAGCACTACTACCTTTAAGATGGTGTGCTTCTTTAGCAAATAGCTGAAAGTCACTGGTTGCGATCGCTACTTTGGCAGCCTCTATATGAGACTGCGTATCTTCAACAAACTACAAGGAGAGAGACTTTGAATTTTGGGTTTGAAACGGCGAAGTTCCCCGTAGGGTGGGCACTGCCCACCAATACCTTACAGCACATTTCAGGTAAATTTTGTAACATTTTTACATTGTCTGCATTTTAAATCGTCTACATTCCCTAGTCTTTCTCGACCAACCGTGATTCTTTAAGCACTTCGATGTAAGTTCTGGGATTTACTTCAGGAAAAAGAGTATCAAAACTATCTTTAACTAGGACGTATCACACGAATTAATTTACCTGTTAATTGTTCCTCAGTAATTATCGCTTTATTAATCCGAGTTGCCATTCGAGACCTATTAGTATCGTTAGTACAAACAATAATACCTAGATGCTCAGGTGAGCTTCTATGTAGTCGGATAAAATCTTGGCGATTGAGGGTTATAACAACCCGATTATCATTAACTGCAAATCTTAGCACCTGTTCATCTGGAATACCCTGATTTGCATTGCCAGCTTCCTGTACTGTTAACACATCGTGTCCCATTGTCCGAAGCAGTTCACTCACTTCTCGTGGAAATTGCTCATCCGCATACAAACGCGCCATTAATCAAGCAACCTCATTAGCACGGATAGCCGCTTCAATTTCTTCTGGATGAGCATCTGCGTATATCCAAGCATTTACTATATCGGCAGCAGTGATGTGAGGATAGTCTTGCAAAAGCTGGGCTTCGCTGATGCCAAGCTGACGCGCTTCGACTAGTAACCAAACAGCAATACGGGTTCCCTCAATACAGGCTTCCCCACCACAGACACCAGGTGTTTTAGTGATACCTTTGGCATCACTGCTGACAGATTTAATTAGGTTTTGGATAATCTCTGCTTTTTCAGAGGGTGTTAGGGTGAGCAATTGGTTTTCAAGTTCCTGGCGAGTCATAGAGTTAACCAATTTGGGCTTGGCTTAATTGTAACGGCGATCGCAGCATGGCTTGAGTTGTTGCGTTTCAAATCCGCAAGCAGAAATCATTAATGTGAAACCTCTTCTGATTGAATCGAATCGGGCAGACCCAGACCCGTTTCAAATCCGCAAGCAGAAATCATTAATGTGAAACCGTCTTGGCTTCTCCTTCAAACTGCAACGGTGCTCAAGTTTCAATTCCGCAAGCAGAAATCATTAATGTGAAACGCGAATATAGCTGGCGTGCCAGTAATATTTGTTCGTTTCAATTCCGCAAGCAGAAATCATTAATGTGAAACTCCAGCTTTGAGGAGCTACTTCAGTTTCCCGCTGCGCTGTTTCAATTCCGCAAGCAGAAATCATTAATGTGAAACAAGTATTTATATTTGGTAGGATAGCATTATGAATTTGTTTCAATTCCGCAAGCAGAAATCATTAATGTGAAACTTTGATTACTTTAATTTTCTTCTGCTTCTTTGCCGTTTCAATTTTCAATTCCGCAAGCAGAAATCATTAATGTGAAACATAGTTGAGTCTGCTTTGGATTATTTTTTATTTTTGTTTCAATTCCGCAAGCAGAAATCATTAATGTGAAACCTCTCTAAAGAAGCTTTGTATTGAACCTCTCCTAAAAGTTTCAATTCCGCAAGCAGAAATCATTAATGTGAAACCTGGCAAGAATTCTTCGGTTGATACTTTGATAACCTGTTTCAATTCCGCAAGCAGAAATCATTAATGTGAAACTGAGCGAGTGCCGAAAACCGACTGATATCAATATCATCAAGTTTCAATTCCGCAAGCAGAAATCATTAATGTGAAACAAGCTTATCGATGATTGAGGTGATTCGGTGATGACATGTTTCAATTCCGCAAGCAGAAATCATTAATGTGAAACCAATAATTGCGGTACTTGAGGGCTCCTCCCAGGCGTTTCAATTCCGCAAGCAGAAATCATTAATGTGAAACACAATACTGGGTAAGGTATTTTCATCGCGTTCATCGTTTCAATTCCGCAAGCAGAAATCATTAATGTGAAACGCACGTCCTCTAAATTAGTTTTGGCTGTTTCAGGATCTTGTTTCAATTCCGCAAGCAGAAATCATTAATGTGAAACTAGCGGCATCCAAAGCGCTCCAAGGTGTGGCTATGTTTCAATTCCGCAAGCAGAAATCATTAATGTGAAACTTCGTATGCGCGGCAAAGCGGTGCGTCGCAACCTGTTTCAATTCCGCAAGCAGAAATCATTAATGTGAAACCAGCGAAACGGTAGTGTCCATGCCGACCAGTCTGAAGTTTCAATTCCGCAAGCAGAAATCATTAATGTGAAACATAACCGCAAGCGGCAAGATATTTGGGCAGGTCTTTACCCTGTTTCAATTCCGCAAGCAGAAATCATTAATGTGAAACGATGGAACCCCAAGACCCAGCATTACTTTCAGGGCTTGGTTTCAATTCCGCAAGCAGAAATCATTAATGTGAAACCAGCCCAGTATTCCTGGGATGGACGGATTTTTCGACCCGTTTCAATTCCGCAAGCAGAAATCATTAATGTGAAACGGCTAAAGATTTTAACTCTTGTTTGTTTGACATATGTTTCAATTCCGCAAGCAGAAATCATTAATGTGAAACAACGGAGTTTTAGATCCAAGGAGTTTTAATGAAATAGTTTCAATTCCGCAAGCAGAAATCATTAATGTGAAACCTATAATTGAAACGACTGGGTTGAGCGAGCCATGTTTCAATTCCGCAAGCAGAAATCATTAATGTGAAACTTCTTGCTCGTGCTGCGGCGTCATCCATTGCATCGTTTCAATTCCGCAAGCAGAAATCATTAATGTGAAACGACTTTTGACAAAAACAAAATTGGTAAGGTTGAAGTGTTTCAATTCCGCAAGCAGAAATCATTAATGTGAAACGCTAAAAGCAGAAACCCTTAAAGATAGGAATTATATTGTTTCAATTCCGCAAGCAGAAATCATTAATGTGAAACTGACATGATATCTGCTACTTTATAAAACCTTGTTTGTTTCAATTCCGCAAGCAGAAATCATTAATGTGAAACCTTTATCTCGCTGCCTGACGCAACTGAGGAGAACGGTTTCAATTCCGCAAGCAGAAATCATTAATGTGAAACGGAATGGTGCGCCCTTTTTCCCAATTCCTTACTGTGGATTGTTTCAATTCCGCAAGCAGAAATCATTAATGTGAAACTTCAGAAGTATTCTCATTATTAGTACTCACTGTACATGTTTCAATTCCGCAAGCAGAAATCATTAATGTGAAACTTGAACGATTCAAACCTTGAAATTCTAAAACGTATGGTTTCAATTCCGCAAGCAGAAATCATTAATGTGAAACAAGGAGTACGTACAAAGACGGAGTTAGAAGAACTCTGTTTCAATTCCGCAAGCAGAAATCATTAATGTGAAACCCAAACTTTATAATGGCAACCCGACGAACCCACAGTTAGTTTCAATTCCGCAAGCAGAAATCATTAATGTGAAACATTCAATATTATCTATAAATAACTTCTCCATTAAAGTTTCAATTCCGCAAGCAGAAATCATTAATGTGAAACCCCGAAGTTTGAGACCCTTCACAATCCTGGTTTCTACAACCATTTTTGGCGGGGGAGGTAGAAAACCTCGTTTCAGCCACTGATGAAACTGTCACTTGATTTACAGTCACAAGTTAAATGCCTTTAATGGTAAGGTTTACAGACTTTTGGCGGGAGGTGGGGGGTTTTCGCCCGTGCTTTGCCCCGCCAAATTCTGAAAATATTTCCAATTTCAAGGTACAGAGTCACTACTTCCTTCAAGCCCCAAAACGTTCAAATCCGCAAGCAGAAATCATGAATGTGAAACAAGGACAACTTCACCTACGCGTATAAGTAATCTTCTGGGAAAGGAGTTAAGAGCTTGCTCAGAAAACAGAATTAATGATTTCTAAATTGAAGAATTGCAAGCCATAGTTCCGGCTTGTCTGTGGTAAGAGTCACCTCTTTACCTTACTCTTTGGTTGCCCTTTGAGTCATTTCTATCAGGAATCCTGAAATTTTCCCGTCCAAACTGCGGTACTGTATATATTCAAGATAAATGTTTTCATTCAAATTGTCAACCTAATTTTTTTGTTTCTTTTTCTGTTTTTTAAACCTTTTGGGACGGCTATATTTCAGCTTTTCTGTTTGATATTTCAATGCAGGCGCTTCTCCTAAGCCAGCATTCTTTCTGTGATTCCGAGCGGCATTGACATCAGCTTGTACGCTAATATCAAAATAACTACACAGCGAATTTTTACAAATAAAAATATGTTGTTCTGTTCTTTCTCCTTCACATCCGCATAAAGAGCACGTTTTCGATGAATTCTGGGCTGGTGGTTCTTTAAAATTCCCACCTAATTTTTCTAATTTATATTTAGTTTTAGCTTTTAAATCTCCCAAAGAGCGCATTCTTAGGCTACGATTCAATCCAGCTTTTGCTGTTGCACCGTTTTGTTCATAACCTTGATACTCGCCAGATAATTTAGGCTCGCATTGTTTGATTAAGTTTTGTATCTGAGTATCTTCCCAAGCTATAGAATTATAGGTGAGTGACAATCGCGTAGAAAGCTTATGATTAAAGGCATTTGTAGAATTAGCTGCTTTTTCATGAAGTCTGCTAATTTTAGTTTGTAATTTTGCTTCATTTTTAGTTTGTGGGCGTTTTCCTGCATTACCAGTTTCTTTCCATTTAGCATCATTTATGAGTCGAAGCTGAGAAAGCTGATTTTGTAGCTTTTCAATACGACATTCTATACGTTCGCGTTTAATATTAGGTTTAAACAAAGCTCCATTATCGGAAGCAATAACAGCTTTTACACCAGGGTCAATTCCTGTAGAGATTGCGCGTTCTAATTTATGCTTTGGCTTGCGCTCGTATTTTGCTATGATTTTATCTATTTCCTTAATTCTAGATTGTGTATCTATATATTCTGGTGAGTCTTTACCTTGACTCTTAGCAACTTTAGGTAACTTATGCTCCAATGATTTTTTCTCTTCAACTAGCTGGTGAGCAATAGTAATACAGACATAATAACCCGAAGGTTTTTTAGTTAATGCATAGGTGCGAGGAATAAAACCATCTATTTTTAGTCTTTGCTGATAGTGCTTATCAATTATTTGAACCTGACCTAATCCATGAATATTAATTATATCTTTGTTAAAATCAACTTTAGGTGGTTTTTGATTATTGATAAGAGTTTTTACTAAATCTTTATCTCGTTTAAATTTAGGTTTCTTACGATGAATTAAATTGGGATCTAAAAATGCCTTCCAAGCAACGTCAAAATCTTTTTGAATTATTCCACTAATGAAATCAGTTTTTATAGTTATTTCTGGTAATCCTTCAGATGCTCTCATACTATTTAAGATTGTGAGTCTATCAAAATCTGATGACTGTCTTAACTGTCGTTGCTCATTCTCTTTACTAATTATTACACGATAGGTGTGTGCTTCTGGTTTGATAGGAGTATAAGGTTTATCACCTTGAACTAATTTATAACCATATTTATAAGCGATTTCATTTTTATTATTTTTATAAGGAATCTTAACAGATTCGTCCTTTTGCCAGTAGTTACCACCTACTGCAATTCTACAAGCAGCACCTAAAAAGGCAGAATTACCAAACTGTAAGGGGCATTTAATAATGCCATTTAAATCAAAAGGTGCAAATTCATCTAAAATGCTAGTATCTAGCTTAGATTTTTTGCGTTTACTTTTCGTTGATTTGGTTGAAGTTGAATTTTCTTTTTCATGTTCTGCTCGACTTTGGAATGCTTCTGATATTTGCTGGCTCTTTTTCTGTGCCCAGTCATACCATGTCAGGCAATGATTATATAACTGATTTGCTAACAGTTTGTTCCAGAGCCAGGTTAATTCCTCTAAAAACTGGTTATACTTTTGAATCTGTTCGGGAGTTAGTTGAACTTTGATTTTGATTGTTTTCATCTGCTGATAATTTTTCCCATATCTTCTTATACTCTTTTTTCATTTCATCAGCTAACTTTTGTGGGCTGATAATTTCAGCATTTCCCCCATATTTCAAAATACGCTGACGAAACCAAAACCAATAATCTATCGTGGCTTCGATGTCACGAAATTTTCTTTCCGGGTCGCTGTAAACAATGCCTTCGTCCTTGCGTCGAGGTTTGTAACTGGCTAATTGTCCACTCGTGCGATAACGTACTTTCAAGGTGGGAAAGTCACATGATGACCATCGAGTGTCCGATGCAGCACCAACACTGATGATTCTATCCAGGCGAAAGATATGATTCTGGTCGATGTTGTGCCAATGGTCAAATCGCCAAGAACGCCAATCAGGGATAAACGCAAATAGATAGAGAACACCGTCGTGCAATCGCAATTCCGAACGGTCGATATCCCAGATTCGCCCTTCTCCTGGTTTGCTTTCATAGCGAATTGTGTACCGACGTTGTTGCTGAAAGCGTTCTTGGAGCTGTTGAACAATGGTATCTAAATTGCGATCGCTATAATCCACGGGTGGACTAAAATCGAGTTTAAGAAACGCTGGAATGTCTGATTCTGAAAGGTTACCAATGCGTTGAATTTTGCTGGCTTGAGCCGAAAAGCCCATATCAGAAAGGAAATAAGCAGCTATTGCTAGGGCTTCTCGCTGTTCGGTAGACAGGAGTAGGGGAAAATTTGACTCAACGAGTTCGTAAGGGCTGTGAGTTCCGCTTCTAATTTCAATACCGCAATCCCTCAGCTTGCGAATTGTGCGGGTGAGTTTCTGCTTAACATCAGCATCTGTAGATTGACCGTGCTGTTCGAGAAAGATTGATAGTAAATCTGTGAGTTCGTCGCGTCGTCGTGGTTTTTCGGCTAGAAGTCTCAGGATTTCTAGGGCAAAGGCAAGCTGGTTGTAACTTGCATCCACTTTGGGCGGCATTGTTTCAAAGCATTTTGCGTATTTGACTCTCTTAGTATTCCCAGAATTTTAGGATTGTAGTCAAAAAGTGATAACAACATTTTTAAAACTAGTACTAGACTGGGTTCAAAGGAAATACAGGGTAGCAAATGAAGCTTTTTTTACAACCTCTCTACTCTCAGCTTAACCCAGGAGTTGAGAACTGCCCGGTTGGATGTACCTCTGAATGCATTGTCACTCAGAAGGCTCCCAATCTCCAGCCACCGCCGGGATGTGCTTGTCCCCTATCATCGCACCAGGCGAAAACCTATAAAGAAATTATACACGGAGATGCAGATATTATTTGCAATCAATCGGCTACTGGAGATGGTAAGTCGTTGGCTGCAAATTTACCGGGACTCATCAATCCTGATTTCCGCATCATGGCTTTGTATCCCACTATCGAACTTGTGGAAGACCAAGCCGAACAGCAAAAGAACTACAACAGGCTATTTGGTTTGGATGGTTCCCAACGGGTTGACCGTTTATTTGGTGCGGAATTAAACAGACGGGTTAAGCAAGCAAATAAGAGTGATAAGTTTCAAGAACTGTTGTTGGCAATTCAGCAAAAGCCTATTCTGCTGACAAACCCCGATATTTTTCATTACATCACCCACTTTCAATACCGCAACCCGGCTTATGGTAGCGATCAACTACCATTAGTGTTGGCTGAATGGCCTGATTTGTGGGCATTTGTCATTGGTCATTAGTAAGGGTTTTCAATGCATTTACATTTTGTAACATATTTGTGTTTATTTACGCCGACTGACTTAGCAACAGAGTGCATTTCTTCCTTTTTTTCTGAATTTCTGGTTTGCTCTGAGGAGAAAATTTTAGTTAGGGATGTCCAAGAAATAAATTATCCATCTTGTGGGACGGGCGTCCCTGCCCGTCCTGTACAAGTGGCGGGCTGGAAGCCCGCACCACAAGAGAAAGTTGGATATTTTTTTATCTGGAAGTCCCTTACAAGGCTACCACGCTCCCGTGTTATTTAGGTGTCCTCAACCCAACAACGGTCAGGATTGAATTCTCATTCCCGCTCTTTAAGCGAATTAGCGGTTACAAAACTCCATTTTACTTAACAACCGCTCAATATTTATTGTGTGGTTATTTCATCTTTGTTGGCTCAAGTTTACACTGTCTAGTTTTCAGACTTTTTCTTACATCGAACTCAGGTTTCTGTAGTGAAATTTTAAGGTTTAGGCGCAGGGCTTATATGTTTTCCCGCATAATAAACAATGACTTTTAATTTTTCTTTATTAAGTTTGTAGTAGACTCTATCTCCGCTTGCCACTTCCAATATCTGGTTGCAAGCGTCAGCAAACCGGAGCAAAGTTGCATCAATCTCTTGCCGCAACTTCACAGGGACTTCAATCTTGCATTTTACTGATATTGTCTGCACTTAATTACCTCAAAAATTCATCCAATTATAGTAATGGGCGAGAGGTCTATGCAACTAGTTCCCAAGAAAAATCAACTGTCCCTAAAGGGACTCGCGTCGTGTTTCCTCCCGTGCCTAAAGGCGACGGGTTTCCACACGAACCGTGAGGCGTTATGAAATTTCACTCATTGTAGAATTCAGGATGCTTTCTCAGTGATAGGTTGAGGTAATGGTACTTCATCATACTCATCTTTATCACTAAATGCGTAGGCTATATCGGGGTTAGCGATCGCTAATGCGCTTTCGTGCCATTCATGAATTATTGCTTCTAGTTCCTCCCAAGCTTGTCCACAAAGGATGGCTGAGCGATAAGCTTCTGTTATTTCATCAATGAATAGTTGAAGGTCATCTTTGTCAAATACTCTCAGCCAACCGTGTGGATGTTCACTGCTGAGCTTTTCTCCTAAGAGTAAACGAAAAGCAGCACTTAAAAGCTCAATAACGTTTTTACCGCTTTGAGCTGCTTTGGTCAAAGAAGACACCTCTTCACGACGCAGCAGTGCAAAATGCTCATCATTACGAGTAATGGTGACTGGATGCTCTAAAGCTCGGTCTAGTACTTTTCCAGGTTGACGATTTAATTCGGTAGCTGTAACAAGTGTATCTGAGTAGATACAACTCAGAATAGTAGGACTCATACGTTAACTCTATTGCGTTCTAAAACGCAAAAATCCAATGTGGGTGATATACGTATAATTACACGTATTGGTTTCAATATGTCAATACGAACACTTTTTGTCAACTTTCACACCTAAATAATACGGGAGCGTGGTAGCCGGGAGACCGAGCTACAAAAAATGGGGCAGCCTTAATAACAACTTGATAATCTGTATTAGGGATGATACGACCTAAGGGACTTCGAGAAAATAAAGTATACAGTTTTAAAATCCACATTCCGCAGGTGCGATCGCTTCAAGGCGCAAGCAAAACTATCGCTCCTTTGGGGTTAGAGTGGTAAACAGCGTTTAAATAAATCGCACTTCCTCATATTTACGTTGATTCGGAGATTTGTGTCTGGAGACAGCAGGCTCCCCTTTTTCCATTTTGCCAACTTTCGGTGATTGGGCATTGGGTGAGGTATCCAGAGTAGACATACGGCGAAACCTAACGGAACAAGGGGTAGCGTTCTCGCCAGGGCTGCCAGATTTTTCTCGTTTTACCAACAATCGGTTATAAGATATTGCTGGTGAATAGGGGATTACACTCCCCATTATTGCACTACAAACCTTACGTAGAGACGAGCCATGGCGCGTCTCTACATCGCCTAAAGTAACACAAAATCGTGGGGTGAGGGGTCACACCCCTGAATGACCAGCAGTATCTTTATAAGGTCTGGGCTAGGCAGGGGTAAATTAAAACCAGCGCCTGTGAACTATTTCAAACTTGTAAAACAAACCCAAACCTAATGAAAATTTTTGCGGAATTAGTTCAAGAACTTTTCCACACAACGGACAAACATCTCTACTCCCATAGCCAATGCAGTTTCATCAAAATCAAAACGGGGATGGTGATGGGGATAAGCCAAACCTTTTTCAGAATTTGCAGAACCCAGGAAGAAATAGCAGCCAGGAACCTCCTGTAAGAAGAAAGACATATCCTCACCGCCCATTGTTTGGCATTCTGGAACAATACCTACAGGTGTTTCTATCACTTCCTCGGCAACCGATCGCACAAATTCTGCCATCCCCGTATCATTGATTGTTGGTGGATAATGTGGATAGTAATCCAAGTCATAAGTTGCTCCATGACTTTGGCAGATTCCTGCAACAATCTGCTCGATCCGCTGTTTAAAAAAGCCCTCAAACTCTGGATTAAAATACCTGACAGTGCCACTCATTTTTGCACTATCGGCAATCACATTCCACTTTGTTCCTGCATGAAGTTCACCCACTGTCACGACTGCCGAATCAATCGGATTGACGTTGCGAGCAACAATAGTTTGTAAGGCATTGACAATTTGGGCAGCAACCACTACTGAATCAACAGTTTGATGGGGCATCGCACCATGTCCGCCTTTACCAAAAATTGTACATTTGAAAATCTCTGTTGCTGCCATCAATGCACCAGCCCGCACACCTACAGTTCCCAATGGCAAGTTATTCCACAGGTGTAAACCGATAATTGCGTCAACATCAGGGTTTTTCAGAACCCCTGCTTCAATCATCGGCTTTGCTCCTCCGGGGGATTCTTCGGCTGGCTGGAAGATAATTTTCACAGTCCCAGCAAAAGAGTCTCGATTTTGTTGAAGATAATACGCTGTCCCCAAGGCAATTGCTGTATGCCCGTCATGTCCGCAGGCATGCATGACTCCATCATGTTGGGAACGGTATGGCACCTCATTGAGTTCTTGAATGGGCAGTGCATCCATATCCGCCCGAATCGCCAACACTTTTTCAGGGCTGAGTTTGTTCCCCTTAATGATAGCAACAATCCCTGTTTGGGCAATGCCTGTTTGATGTTCAATGCCCCATTGCTGCAACTTTTGCGAAATGAACTCAGAGGTGAGTTTTTCTTGAAAACCCAGTTCTGGTTTTTGATGTAACTGTCGCCGCCACTCTACAAGTTGGGGTTGCAGCGAGCGTATGGGCAATCGGATGCGCGATAAATTAACAGACGTGGGATTTGGGAGTGTAGAAATCATTAGTTTACATTTTTTAACTTCAAGTGGCAGTGAGAGTATTTCTATCTTTACCGATTAAATTTTTTTAAAGGGTAGCAACCGTTCTAAATCTAAATTTGATGCGACTTGTGCAATCCTATCCAAATCAGTTAGGTTCTCTAGATAAGGTAAGCAGCCCAATACAGGCGTATTAGTCAGGGATTGAATTAAGTCTGCTGGTGCCCAGTCAGCAATTTCTTCTTCTGTCTGGGGTTGAACGCAGTTGAGTACAATCCCCTTGAGATTTACCTGTAAAAGGTTTGCCAATGCCACGTTTGCGACTGCTTGCGAAATGGCACCCAATCTCACTGGAACTACTAATACTGAGGGTAAGCGCCAGTCCCTTGCTAAATTTGCTACTGTTAGTTCGTAAGTTACGGGTGAACCCAACCCTCCCAGGGCTTCAAGCAACAGAAAGTCGCGACGCTGACTTAAAGCTGTAAAAGCTTGCCATACAGTTCCTAAATCTACAGTTCGATTTTCCCTAGTTGCAGCAATTGGAGGGGCTAGGGGTGCTTTAAAGTACAAAGGTGTTATTTCTTCAGGGGATTGCTCTAAAGAAAATACTTTTTGATACCATTCGCGATCGCCCTCTCCCGACTGCATGAGTTTCATAATTCCCAAACTACGGTTCGGGCAATATTTTTGCCAATAAGCTGCCAATGCTGTTGTCAAAACCGTTTTACCAGCATTTGTATCAGTTCCTACAATCAGTAGTGCGTTTAAGGGCTGATTAGTCATTTAGTAGGGGCAGGTTTCGCTAGTCATGAATATACAGGCAAGCTTAATCTTTTTTTCAACTTGCCCGCACTTTCGACGATAGTAACTAATTTCTCACAATTATCATAGAACCCTTACATCAATAACTTATGTAAATCTATATTTTCTTTTCATACTAACCTTAGATTAAGATTTATAACTCAATATGGTTTAGATAAGGTTAATGTGTAAAAAATCATACCTATAGAGACGCGCCATGGCGCGTCTTTATATAAGTAATATTTTATATATTAATCCAAATGTAACCGTATTGATTTATACAGCAGATTGCTGTAAGGGCGCAATGCCTTGCGCCCCTACGGGTGTACTTCATTTACCTGAAATGTGCTGTAAATCAATATGGTTTAGATAAGACCAGAACCCCGATAGCTTGGCTACAGCACAGCGGCAGATCGGCAACAAAACGTAGAGACGCGCCATGGCGCGTCTCTACATAAGTATTAATTTATACTTTAATCTAAATGGAGCCGTATTGATTTATAACTTGTATTAATTAGTACAAGCCGATGCAAATAAGGCTCACAAATGCACGCTCGTTGTAAAGCTTGCAGTATAAGCTTTTTTATCCTTTAGCCTTCATAATTCAGCCTTTTTGTATTAGGGGCTTGGTTGAACTGGGGTGGAGTTAGAAGTTTCATTACCAGGTGGGCTATTTTGTTCCTCAGTTGGAGGAGATACAGAAGGTTGTTCTGTAGGTGTCGGGTTAGGTACGGGTATATTTTCTGTAGGTGTTGGGGTGGGTGTAATGTCTGTAGGTGTTGGTGTAGGTACAACACTTTCTGTAGGTGTTGGGGTTGGCAATGGATCTATGGGCGACTGTGTAGGTGTTGGCTGAATGGCGTCTTCTAACCTAACACTGAGATTGTAATCACTTTGTTCGAGCCCTGGAACAGGGTAGACTTGTATGGTATACGTACCAGTAACAGGTACTTTTCCTTGATAAAAAGAGACTTCCTTAGCAGAATTATCAATTGGTTCTCGATTCGGACCTAAAATCGTCAGTAACACGCCGCCTTCTTTAGCAAGCGTTACAGTCAACTGTTGCCCTTCTTTAGCCCGAAAAGCGTAAAAGGCATTTTCTTGGGCTGCAAGAATCGCCTCCACGTTTGCTGTATTGGATGCATCAAAAGTTAACTGTCTCCTGTAAACACCAGGTGATTCGGTTTGGATCGGTGTTGGTGTTGGTGTCGGTGTTGGTGTCGGTGTTGGTGTTGGTGTTGGTGAAGGCGTTACTGTTTCATTGGGAATCACGGGTGACGGGAAAGTTTGCGGTGCTGTTGTTGTTTCCGGTGATGGCTGAGACTGACTGCGGATAGAGCGGACTAATACCCAAGAACCAAATCCTGCCAGACAAATGACGATAATAGTAATTGCTCCAATTGCCCAAGGATTATCTAAGATTGAATTCCTGGGAGGTGGAATCACCGGTTCGGGTCTGTTTGATTCAGGTGGTGAGACTAAATCGGGACGTTGAACAACTGCTACTGTTTGTATGTTGGATAGATCGGGCGTTGAGGCACTTGGTTGGTCTACAAGTTGTAGCGCTTGCATGACTTCCGTAGTATTTTGGTAGCGATCGCTCGGTTTTTGACTCAACATCCGATTTAACACTTGGGCAAACTGAGGATTCACCTTTACCCACCGTTGCCAATTCCAAGTCAGTTGGTTGTCGTCAAACAATTCTTGAGGTTCTTTTCCTGTCAGCAAAACTATTGCAGTGACTGCGAGTGCGTATAAATCGCTGCTGCGGTATGCCCTACCGGTTTGCATTTGTTCGCTAGGGGCATAGCCAAATTTGCCGACGCTTGTTGCTTGCCTTGTGCTGTCTGGAGTTACTAATCGGGTTGCCAGTTCTTTGACAACGCCAAAATCAATCAAAACCGGTAAGCGATCGCTGTCCCTTAAAATAATATTGTCCGGAGCAATATCCCTGTGAATGATGCCCCGACTGTGAATGTGCTCTAAAACTGGCAGCAAAGAGCGTATCAATTGCAATACTTCTTTTTCCGTAAATATACTGCTAGCTTGTCTGCGTTCATTGAGTAAAGTACCATATGTTTTTCCGGCAACATAGTCTTGTACCAGAAACAAACGCTGGTCTTGTTCAAATCTCTCGCGAAACTGAGGAATTTGAGGATGCTTTATCTGGTATAAGATTTCTGCTTCACGCTGAAACAGTTCTTTTGCCTTCTCCCATGCATAGCCCCCCGTTGCTATTGGAATCAATTCCTTAATTGCACAAAGTTCGTTAAAACGCCTTTGGTCTTCTGCCAGATAGGTTCTACCGAATCCCCCCTGACCCAGAGTTTTCATTATCCGGTAACGATTTTGCAAAACAGTGCCAGATGTAATCGGTGGTTGCATCGTATCATTCTGTGTAATAGCAACAGAGGAGAACTTCACCAAGTTGGAAAGAGTTTCCACAAGAATACTAAGTTAAAACTCTTCTTGAGAAACCATTGCTAGTAACTTTCATTACTAGTAATCGCTAAATCAGTTTTAACAGACTCGCTACACTCTATTTTCACACTCTCTTGAAATACATCCGTTTGAAAACATAAAGTTAGTATGTTAGTTCCGATCCATTTGCAATATCCTTAAATTAGGGACCTCCAAATAAAAAAGTATCTTCTCTTGTGGTGCGGGCGTCCTCGCCCGCCACTTATATACAACGGGCGTCCTCGCCCGCCACTTATACACAACGGGCGTCCTCGCCCGCCACTTATACACAACGGGCGTCCTCGCCCGTCCCACATTCAAAGGATAATTTATTTCTTGGACATCTCTTACAAAACAAAGACCTCAATTTTAAGATTGCATTTAACAAATAATCGCTAAAAGTAGTATCATTAATTATCTAGTCGCCAATCGCAGGCAAAATTTAAGTATTTATGCTTAATTGTGGTAAAATTAAAGAGTAAGTTGAACTGTAAATACTTGGTTACAGTTATACATTAGGTTATTATACGCAAGATTGCCGCCTAAAGCGCATCTATATTTAATTTATAAAAAATTTTTTTTAACCCAGATAAAAAACTAAACTCTGGGTATGGTTTACACAGTTAATGTCAGTTAAGCTATCAATTGATTGTAGATGGAAGGGCTGGAGAATGAGCGATATGTAGTTTCATGGAGGTATGTTGAAAGTTTTTATGCAAGCTTCAAAAAAAGGCCACTTATATTTTTTCCGGCTATATTCGGTTAAATCTCTCAAATCTCTGATGATAGGATTGCCATGAATGCACATCGAGGAGCTGCTGTGCTCAGTTCTACAACCTTAAAAGTACAGCCGACTACCACAGGCGTGAGTGAAAACAATCGCCTGCGGCTGTTCTCTGGCTCTGCCAATGTACCACTTTCCCAAGAAGTTGCTCGTTACCTGGGCATGGACATATAGACCACCGAGAACAGCGCATCTAACCCCACTGTCAAAGCTGTACCGGTCAGAAATTGGCGGATATTTTCTAATTCGTTGATGCGAGTGGAAAGTTCCCCAACTGGTCGGCGTTCAAAATACCGCAGGGGTAGACGCAGCATGTGGTCGATAATTTCCGATCCCAAACCCATGTCAATGCGGTTTGTGGTATCGACAAACAGGTAAGTCCGCAATGTACCCAGCACGGCTTCAAACAAACCGACTATCAACAGCAAAGCACCTAAAACGTGCAAGGTACTAATACTATTTTGTGCGATGACTTTATCAATAATTAACTGAATGACTAACGGGTTTGCCAGCGCTGCCAATTGTACAAAAAAGGAAGCTAAAAAGACTTCTATCAGGACTCGGCGGTAGCGTGACAGATAGGGAACGAACCAACTTAGACCAAAGCGTTCTTGGGGTGTTGCAGCGGTGGCGGAAAGTAAGAGTACCCTGAATTGTGGCGGGTAACTGCTTTCCTCTACCTCTAATTTGGCAATCAGTTCGGAAGGTTTCAAGCGCAGGATGCCCTTGGATGGTACACCTACAATAGCGATCGCTTCGTTGATTTCGTAGACAACAGCGTAACTTTCCTCATAGCGAATCAGCGCAGGTGTGGGTATGCGAGTTACAGAAGCCGTGGGGACATCCACAAGTTGCGACCTTAGCCCAATCAGCTCGGATAGGTAAGCACAAAGCTGAAATGAAATGACCCCCTGACGTTTTAATTGGTCGGAGAGGACACGCCGAATCACATCTTTCCGAAACGGCATTTCCAAATGTTTCGAGACCATTTGGAAACAAGCGATCGCATTATTTAATTGTCCCTTCCCACCAAAAAAGGGGTATTTTTTCGTTCTTGAAGCCCGCTGTTTGCTGGGGGGTTGTTGTGGTGGGAGTTCTTCGTTAGCTGCGTATGGAATATCCAACTCATCATCTGCATCTGTTACGAGTTGGCTGCTCTCTACTTGAGGTTCTTCCTCCGTGGTATCTAAAAAGAACACATCCTCCGAGCGCAGACCAATCAGACGCGCTGGGCTTCCCTGTACTTCAAGTAGCTTAAACCCATCTCTGATGTCTAATCGCGTTCCGGGAGAGAAGTTTTTGAGAGTTCCACCGCCACTGACAAACCAAACCTTTTCGCTATCTAGCTGATTGGATGGAGTTTTTCCTGGTGGGAGATAATGCACCTTTGCACTACCGTAAGCATTGAGAGCGAGTTCTTTAATACTCGTACCCCCTAAAGCTTGAACCTCTGGTTGGACACCTATCACATCAAATATCTCAACCAAATGACAGCGATTTTTTCTTACCTCAGCAAAAGCTGAGTACATGGCAAGTAGTTTTCGGTACTCTGTCGCCTCTATTGTTAAGCAAATAACTTCATTGGAAGCGATCGCCGTCTCGCAGGCGGCTTCACGTAATAGACTAATCTCGCCTAAAATTGCCCCTTTTTCCAGTAATTTTAAGGTATTTGGCATTTGCGTGCGGGGATCGTATGCCAACTGGCGAGCTTTTCCTTCATAGAGGATGGCAATGCGATCGGGAATTTTTTCTTTCCCAACAATCTTCTGACCTATGCGGTAGCGCAAAGCTTGGACTTGTTGTGCTATTGCGACAATGACCTCCTGTGGTAATTGGTCAAAGCCTTCTATCTTTGTAAGAAATTCTTGAAATGTGGTGTTCTTTATATAAGTCATACTCAATAGCGTTAAGAGTTTAAATGAGAACTTATACTACTTTGTAGCACCCGATACTGACACATATTACTCTGAAAAGAGTTGCTTGTGTTATGCTAATTTTTCGCTGCCCAACTTTATATTTTTTGCCTGACATTTATTTTGTGTGTTCGTTACCTGTTTAACCACTAGTTCCTTGACTGACAGAGGAATGATTTGATACTCTCTCATCAAAGGCAAAACTTCTGTGATGGTAAGCATTTCATTGCCTACGTGCAGTACTGGAGCCATCTTAGTTGTCTATGCCACTCTTATAAATTCTCTCTGAGAAAATCCTAACAAAAGGTTGAGACCAGATTGTAACTAGGTTAAGGGAATGTAATTGTCTTTCTTTTTGTTAATTGTGCTTTTTTTTTCGTTTTCTGATTAACCTCACTTAACAAAGCTGTTTTCAACAGAATTAAATTGAAAAAACAATATGAAAGCTGCAAATCTTAATAACGTATAAATTAAATCCTCATAACTCAGAGCCTCATGCTTCAACATTGTAGTCAATTCCGGGATCGGAAATACTTCCCTGTGACATTTAATACTTTTTTCCAAGAGAAAATAATCATAAACAGGTAGTGTTAGTCATATAATTAACGCAGAATTCCCCACAGTTTATGCAGCTCTTACAAGATATAAATAGGAAAAGCTGGTTTTTTCAGATAACCTTCTCATATTCAGTGTGGCTAGCAAGACTGGGAAAAGACACCTTATCCTATTTAAAGAACTAAACAATGTGCCATAATTTAACTTTTCGTAATATTTTGCATACTAATATAAAATCTACTACGTAAATAAGTGAATTTACTTAAATTAGATGGAGGTTTGCTAAAAATTTAAGTTTAGCTCAAGAGACGTTTGCACTTAAATACGTAAGAGCACTGATTTTTTAATGAGATGGGCAAGATGCAACTGAACGACACCCCTGTCTAGCCCTGCCCTTATAAAGGGGAGGGAACTGGATGTGCAATCTTCCCCCCTTGATAAGGGAAGATTAAGGAGGGCCAATCAACTTGTACACGACCACCGTAGCCCTAAGAAAGGTTTGGGAATTGAATTTCTGGTTTCCCCCTTGATAAGGAGGATTAAGGGGGATAAATTCAACTTAGTCCCTTTATAAGGAGGGGGTTTTAACACAGAAACGGTATTAGTTTGTATATGAGAAAAGAACAAAATTTTACTAATGAAAATGCCGTCACTCGAACATAATATCTTCTTAAAAAATCAAAAATAATCAGTAAACACACGGATTTCGTAGTAATTCAAATACAGTTACACTTAGTATTACCTAATGTATATCAATTTGTACTTTTCTAGTACACATAAACCTCTCTAGTCTCTTCATTCTCTTAGATCGAGAGTTAGAGAGGGATTTCTTTTTAAATTGAAAAATTGTAACAAGAGAACACTTTTAAATAAAGTCAAGACAAGATTGGTAGCTGAAAGCTCAACGCCAAAAAAATTGTTTATTTAAAGTTAGTTTCATTGGCAAAAAAAGTAAAGGCAATAACAATAGTCCATGAAACTACCAAATGTTCCGCGAACTCCAGGGCTTATCCAAATTCTTCAGTGGATTCTCAGCCCTATGTCGCAGATGGAAGCATATGCCAAGCGTTACGGGGATATTTTCACATTGCAGTTGATTCAACCTGTGGTTTTAGTAAGCAATCCCCAAGCGCTACAACAAATGTTGACCAGCGATACGAAAGAGTTTGAAGCCCCCAGTGACTGGAATACTGTTTTTGAACCAATGCTTGGGAAGCATTCTGTTATCACTCTCAGTGGTGAGGCACACCGACGGCAACGTCAATTGTTAATGCCTCCCTTTCACGGTGACAGAATGAAAATTTACGGACAAGCAATTAGCCAAGTCACTGAAGAAGTCATCAAGCAATGGCAGGTGGGCAAGCCATTTTCTGTGAGAGATGGAATGCAAGCCATTACTCTGCGAGTGATTATGCAAGCAGTGTTTGGATTGTATGAAGGAGCACGCGCCAAAGAATTAGAAAAAGTTTTGTTGTTACTGTTAGATGAACGTGAAAATACTCCCTTAAGAGTTCTCCAACTTTATTTTCCTGCTCTACAAAAAGATTTAGGTTCCCAGAGTCCTTGGGGAAGATTTCTCCGCCGCAAAGCACGAGTTCACCAACTGTTGCAAGACGAAATTCAGGAACGACGCCATCGCCCAGATCCATCACGTACTGATATCCTTAGCCTGCTAATGGCGGCTACAGATGAAGCAGGTCAGCCAATGACAGATGAGGAGTTACGTGATGAGTTGATGACTTTGTTAACAGCAGGTCACGAAACTACAGCGACAGCCTTAACTTGGGCAATGTACTGGATTCACAAACTACCAGCAGTGAAGGAAAAGCTGTTAGAGGAACTTGATTCATTGGCGGATAACTCAGATCCTAACAGTGTATTGAAGTTACCTTATTTGAACGCTGTTTGTTCTGAAACCTTACGGATTTACCCAGTTGGGATGCTGACTTTTCCAAGGGTGGTAAGAACACCTGTATCGCTGTGCGGTCACGAACTCGAACCAGGTACAGTAGTGCTTGGCTCAATTTATCTCACTCACCAGCGTCAGGATTTATACCCCGAGCCCAAGCAATTTAGACCAGAACGTTTTTTAGAGCGGCAATTTTCACCATACGAGTATTTGCCCTTTGGGGGTGGTGTTAGACGTTGCATTGGTACGGCATTTGCTCAGTTTGAAATGAAAGTCGTCTTGGCAAAGATTCTTTCACAGCTAGATTTGGTACTGGTGACTCAGGGTGATATAAAACCAAAACGCCGTGGTTTGGTGACAGGTCCCAACCGTCCTATTGAAATGGTTGTGACAAATCCTCGGACTCTCAAATCTCAAATTTTGGCATCTATCCCTAGTTAAATTATTACTCCCTTCAGTCCAAACTTATCCCTGTTGTTCATATGTAGGCACCGCCCACCGTTCCCTATTGTTCATAAGTAGGTGGGCACCGCCCACCGTTCCCTATTGTTCATATGTAAACACCGCCCACCGTTCCCTATTGTTCATATGTAGGGTGGGCACCGCCCAATATATAATATTTTGAGGAAAATTTAAAGATAATAAACCGCCAAAACCCAAAGCCTTCAAAAACAAAGACGTTTATAAAGTTTTGTTATGATGTTGCCATTAGTACAGACGCTACAGTTGATAGTTAATCCTGTAAAATTTTTAGAGGAGTGTGCTGCTAAGTATGGCGATCCGTTTTCAGTGCGGGTATTAGGAATAAATTCGCCGCCCGTAGTGTTTTTTAGTCATCCCCAGGCGATCGCAGAATGCTTTGCACTGCCAGCTCAAGAGTTGGATTTTAAAAAGGCAACTCATGTTTTCCAACCTTTGTTTGGTGCAAAATCCATAGTCTTGCAAGAAGGGCGATCGCACAACCGACAACGGCAGTTATTAATGCCACCTTTTCATGGCGATCGCATGAAAGCTTACGGTGAAGCCATTTGCCAAATTACAAAAGAAGTCACGGAAAATTGGAAGCCTGGTAGAATAATTTCCGTGCAAGAAGTGATGCCGGACATCACTTTGCAAATCATACTGCAAGTCGTATTTGGTATAACTCCTGGCGAACGTTATCAAAAGTTAAGAAAACAACTGACTTCCTTATTAGAAGACATCACTAAACCTTGGTATTCCACATTCTTTTTCTTTCCACCATTACAAAAAGATTTAGGCGCGTGGAGCCCTTGGGGAAATTTTAAGAGACGACTAGAAGAAATTGATAAACTCATTTATGCAGAAATTTACGAACGACGTCTGGAAACCGATACCTTAGAAAAGAGTGCTTCCCCGCTATCTCGTACAGATGTTCTCAGTCTGTTAATGCTAGCCCGTGATGAAAACGGACAACAGATGACAGATATAGAATTACGCGACCAATTAGTATCACTGCTGCTTTTAGGTTATGAAACAACAGCAGCTGTGTTGGCGTGGGTATTTTATTTAATTCACTCACACCCACAGGTAAAACATAAGTTGATGCAAGAATTAAAAGATTTGGGCAACACATCAAATCCTGAAGCAATTGCTCAACTTCCTTATCTCAGCGCCGTTTGCCAAGAGACACTGCGAGTTCATCCCATTGCCTTAATCTGCACGCCACGAATGGTAAAAGATAAAGTAGAAATTGTAGGGCATACATTTAACAACGGGACAGTTTTAGTTCCCTGCATTTACTTAGCACATCAACGTGCAGAAACCTATCCGGAACCCGAAAAATTTCTCCCAGAAAGGTTTTTAAACCAGAAGTTTTCACCTTATGAATATTTGCCTTTTGGTGGAGGTTATCGCGGATGTATCGGCACAGCATTTTCCATGTATGAGATGAAATTAGTCTTGGCGACAATTCTGTCAAGCTTTCAACTAGCACTTGCCGATAAGCGTCCTGTACATCCAGTACGCCGTGGTATTACGATTGTTCCTTCAGGCGGTGTGCGGATGGTTGTAAGCAATGGATAGCTCAGAAATCCACCCTAGCAATCCTATTTGATTTGTGAAAATACTCCTGTGGGACGGGCATCCTTGCCTGTCAAATTATGCTATGAAATCTGTTGTCAATTCTATATCCTCATGCAGATACCATCCCAAACTTCCCACGTCTAGATTAAGCAATAAGAAGATGTAGGGAGATGGAAAACGCATGTTAGAAGAACAACGGTTAGAAGAACAGATGCTGTCACAAGTCGCTGAAACAACGATATCTCAGCAACTAGATAGTGTTGAAAAAATAGACGTAGACGTGCAAACCGACTTGCTGAAAATCCTTCAGGGAGAAGCCAATCGGGTTTCTGTTAAAGGTCGGGGATTGGTGATGCGAAACATCCGCATACAGGAAATGTTACTGCAAACAAATAGTGTTTCTATCAATCCTTTAAGTGCTCTTTTTGGTGAAGTAGAACTTAACAAACCAGTTAATGCAACTGCTCGTATTGTGCTGAACGAAGCAGATATCAACAATGCTTTGAGGTCTAACTATGTTCGCAGTAAAATACAAAATTTTGATTTGAATGTAGATGGTAGAATTGTTAGTCTTAAGCCGGAAGAGATACAAATTTACTTACCAGGAAGCGGCAAAATAACATTGAATGGAAAAGTACAGTTATGCGATGAGGGCAATACTCAATCCGTGTCTTTTGCAGCAATGGCTTCTCCACGAACTCAGGATAAACCTGTCATGTTAGAAAATTTCAACTGCACAGAGGGAGAAGGGATTGCACTGGATATAGTTGTTGCCTTAATGGAGGAGGTAAAAGAACTGATTAATTTACCTTATTTTGAGTTTGAGGATACGATTTTACGTGTCAGAAATATGGAGTTACAAGAGGGCAAATTAGTACTTTTGGTAGACGCTTACGTAAAGCAAATACCTTCAGTATGATAGGAAGGACTACTGCTCAATTGAAAAAGTGTTAATTATTAACCTTTAGCAAAAGTAATAATACCAAAAATATTCCTAAAGGTTAATTTTTATAACCCACGATTGATGAAATTTTGTTAATAGTTTTCTAATATCGAGAGTAAATCTAGTTGCCGACAATGAACTATGCAAGCGTATGATGTTGTAATTATTGGAGCAGGACACAATGGGTTAGTATGTGCTGCTTATTTGCTGAAAGCGGGTTACAGCGTATTGCTACTGGAAAAGCGTTCTGTTCCCGGTGGCGCGGCAACTACAGAGGAATGTTTGCCAAAGGAAGCACCAGGTTTTAAGTTTAACTTGTGTGCGATCGACCACGAGTTTATTCACTTGGGACCAGTTGTACAAGAATTAGAGCTAGAAAAATACGGCTTAGAATAGGAGAGGGAGAGGGGGAGCGAGTTTTCTGGTTTTTGTACAGATTGTTTAATCATAACTAATTAACCGGACTTGATATGACCAATAACAGCTAAATATAGCGGTTTGGGAGACAGTGAGGTTTTGACAATTGGGTGTACCTCACGCACATGAAAACCGCTATATAGTAATTACAAATGACGAATGACGAATGACGAATGACAAAGAACCACCAAAATCAGTTAACTGTATTTGTACCGACCTGGTTACTTGGTGATTCCCGAAACAGATGCAACTTCAGATTCTGCGATTTCAGGAAACAAAAATCCCTTGCTATAAATTTGGGGGTTCGCTTGCGAGATTTGGGTATAGGATTGGCGAATCTGAGTATTTACTGCAACAGTCTTCACATCGTACAACTGTGTAGCCAGCTTGGGATAGAAACCGATGCCGATAATCAGTAGTAAAAAACTGGCAGCGATAAACAGTTCGCGAGGTCTAGCATCTCTATATTCTGCTTGAGCGGGCAGAACGCAATTTGTACCAAAACAAACCACTTCATCATCTTGCTGATTCTGCAGGTTGGCATTGTTTAGGTCGCACGCAGGTGCTAAACCAGAACCATAAAAGACCTGTCGCAGCATGGAAAGCAGATAAATCGGTGTGAGGATGACTCCGACAGCCGCTAAGAAGACTGTTACGGTGCGGAAAGTCGAACTATAGATGTCGCTAGTTGTGACACCAACGAAAACCATGAGTTCGCTGGCAAAGCCACTCATACCGGGAAGAGCCAGTGATGCCATTGCACTTGCGGTAAATAGAGCAAACACTTTGGGCATCGCTTGACCAATACCGCCCATATCTTCCATTGACATTGTGTGGGTGCGATCGTAGGTCACACCTGCTAGAAAGAAGAGGACCGCTGCAATCAAACCGTGTGAAATCATCTGCAGCATCGCGCCGCTGACTCCTGAATCCGTGAAGGAGGCAATACCTAGCAGTACAAACCCCATGTGGGAAACCGACGAATACGCCAAACGACGTTTCATGTTGGACTGGGCAAAGGAGTTCAACGCACCGTAGATAATGTTGACCACGCCTAGAATAGCTAGAATTGGTGCAAAGTAAATATGTGCATCGGAGAGAAGTTCTAAATTCAGGCGAATCAGCCCATAACCGCCCATTTTTAGCAGTACACCAGCTAAAATCATTGACACTGGGGCAGAAGCTTCACCGTGGGCGTCAGGTAGCCAGGTGTGCATGGGGAAAACAGCTAGCTTGACCCCAAAGGCAATGAGCAATCCCGCGTAAAGGGGTAGTTCTAGAGCCAGTGGATAATCCTTCAGAGCAAGCTCGACGATATCAAAGGTCATGGTGCCGCCATAGAGCCCCATTGCCAGTGCCGCAACTAAAATGAAGATGGATGCTGCTGCGGTATACAGTAAGAATTTTGTAGCTGCATAACGACGCTTGTTCCCACCCCAAATAGAGACAAGCAGATAAACTGGAACCAGTTCCAGTTCCCACATAATGAACAGCAATAACAAGTCTTGTGCGACAAATACCCCTATTTGTGCAGAATACAGCACAAGCATCAGGAAGTAAAAGAGGCGGGGCTTGCGATCGACTTGCCAAGCTCCAAAAATCGAAAGCGTCGTCACTAGTCCTGCTAAAAGCACAAGTGGGACGGACAGACCGTCAACTGAAACTGCCCAGTTTAGACCTAACTGAGGCACCCAGGCATACTTCTCTACAAGTTGAAAAGTGGCACTGCTTGCATCGTAATGCTTCCAAAAGGCATAGCACATTAAGACAAAGTCCGCGATTCCTACGCCTAAGGCATACCACCGCACGCGCTTGCCATCTTTATCAGGCAACACGGGGATAAGTAGGGAAGCAACGAGAGGCAACAGGATAATCGCCGTAAGCCAGGGGAATCGATCCGCCATCATGACAATAAGAATAAATACTTATTTGTGAATGATGTTATTCTACTAAACTTTGTAAACGTTTATTTATAAGTCTTTACCTCAGATAACCATAAGCTCATTCTAGTAGAGCGAGGAGGTGGCAGATTTTTTCTTATAAAGATGAAATTTCTTGGCTGTTCCTTGCACGGGTGGTGTAAAATATAAATTAGTTATAAAGTATTCGCTTTGGTCAGTAATGGGTAAGCTTGACTCATTCGCTTTCCATATGCGATGATAATTGTTCTGTGCGGTGATTCTGAACGCATAACTCGGAAATCAGTATGCACTGTGTTTCATGTCTCAAATGGTAATATAACAGGAACGAAAACTGGTAGTCTTTCCATTCCATAGAAGCTATTGTTTTTAGCTGATTTTGTTTGACTGTTGCTATTCTACAGGTTTATGGAAATGGAATCTCCCAATTTTTCCGAACTTACACAGACAAAAGAGTTTGGGGCTACTCTAAACCCCTTGAGGGTAAAGTAGGCTCAAATTCTTTATCGTTTGCAATCAATTTGACTCTTGTAAGTATTAGTTTGTGTTAAGCTAGTACTTGAGTGTCATTTCGGTTGCAATGTGTGTTATTAGAATTGACAGGCTTTGCCTTTTTGATTTTTACAGCCTTGTCTCCGAAATATTGCTCTCTACAACTCAATGATTTTGGAGACAATCAATGTCAATCTATGTAGGCAACCTTTCCTACGAAGTCACACCAGACGATTTAAAAGAGGTGTTTGCAGAATATGGAACAGTCAAAGATGTGCAGATTCCTACCGATCGTGAGACCGGTCGGCGACGCGGCTTTGGGTTTGTAGAAATGTCATCTGACGCAGAGGAAGCAGCAGCCATCCAGGGTTTAGATGGTGCTGAATGGATGGGTCGAGACCTTAAAGTCAATAAAGCTAGACCCCGTGAAAACAAAGGTTCCTTTGGTGGAAACCGGAATAATTTCCGGAACCGTTATTAAGCAATAACAGATTTGGGTTCGAGATCGGGGCTGATGGGGAAACTCAATGCCAGCCCTGTTCAATGTCCGGCGAACTAAATGAAATGGATCGCCATAGAATAGAGTATGAACACAGAGATATGGTATAGGAGAGCGAATGACTCAAGTCATTTTGGGAGAAGCAGAAGGAATCGATTCCGCCCTACGTCGATTTAAGCGACAAGTTTCCAAAGCAGGTATTTTGCCGGATTTACGGAAAAAGAGACACTTTGAAACACCTATCGAAAAACGGAGACGCAAAGCCGAAGCTTTACGCAATCAACGTCGGCGTCGTCACCGCTACCAGTCCAATAACAAACAAACCGGAGCTTGAATACAGTTTCACTAGTTTGTAGCGTTATGGTTTGTAGTTGCATCGCTACGCAGTTTGGTTATGTGACCTTTGGCTTTGCTTCGCCCAGTTAGCATTTCTTTATTGCTTCGCATCAAACACCCTGACGCAACGGTCAATGTAGAGATAGGTCACTATGTGCCGTTGCTATGTAATGGGTGTACTTGCTCTGGGCGCAGTTTAACATTTGTTGTGTTCCTATACTGACACAGCTCTTACCCAATCGCTACACTTTTTCCCATACTACTGAATATCGCCACAACAAGTGTTTCCTCAATTTTGCACCTGTAAGTAACTCGGTGTAGAGTTTTTTTGCCTGCTGATAAGTCAGATATTTGTCTGTGGAGATATGTTCTCTCCAAGCTTTGACTTGTTCTGGTGTTGGTTTGATGCGTTGATTTTTGAATACTTGAAATATCCAGTTTACAGGTACTGCTATCGCATCGCTCAGGCTATCCTGTAAATTCTCATTTTCTACTAAGTCTAGAACGATGAGTTTACCGCCGGGTCTCAAAGCACTTTTCAATTTAGGTAGTAAGCTTTCAACTGGCACATGGTGAAACGTTGCAATTGATACAATAGCATCCAAGCGATGGATAGGGAACTCCCACTGCAAAACATCAGCCACCTGAAAATCGATATTTTGGTGACCTTCAGATTCTGACTTAGCCACCTCTATCATTTTAGGGGATAGATCAATAGCCAGAACTCTATCAAAACGTTGAGCCAGGAGACGAGAAAATGCACCAGTACCGCACCCAATTTCAAGGACATTTTCACAACGTGATGGCAGTTGCTTCAGTAGGAAAGTATGATAGTGATTGTTATGATCCCAGGTGGGTTGCTCAAGTAACGCAATGCAGTTAAAGTCATTTTGAATCTTTTGAGATAGAGCTTCTCTCATTTTCTTGTTCTTCGCAGATTGTGGAAATTAATACCATTTCTCTAAATTAAGAGATGATTTCTAGAACTCATATCTTGCACCATCACCTTATTGCAAAAATCAAAGCCCAAAAAGCTTATCTCGATCGTAGGGTGGGCACTGCCCACCAATTGAACAATGTCAAGTTTATTTTGATATGAAACCTGAAAAGTTATTTGTTAAATTTTAAAAGTTAATCAGCCTAAAAAAGCGATCGGAAGATGAACTTTGACATTGAGAATGAGAATTAGGCATTACTACCCCTGTAACTCGTATAAGGGAATTTCATCAGGATTGCCAATCAAATGCCAAAAGAGAGCAATGTCACCTGCAGCGCTGGCAATAAACTCCAATTGTTCCAGCTTGGCACCATTTTCCATCTCCACTAGAAAGTTCTTTGCTGCGATGATTGTGTTTTCACGTAACATTGCGTGCCGACTATGCTGTCTAACCATCTTTGTTTCACTCAAAAGCATTTAATTCGATCTTGTTTATAGGATGCTCAAATTTTGTTTTATCATGCATCAACCTTGGGTACAATACCTAGAGGTTTAAGCCATAGAGAATTCACACGAACTTTGTTAGCATACCATTTGGTATAGATTGAGGAGCATTGAAGGAATGAGAATCAGCCATGTTATAGCTGTCACTTCGGGAATTCTTGATATGTGAAAAATTTAGGTGCTGTATATATATTCTAGCAATGAACCTCATCGTAGCAAAAAACTTCGGATAACTGCGGTTCATTCCCAAAAGAGGGCTTTGGGAATGATAACGCCTCACCATTATCCCAATCGTTCAATCAAGCGATCCCCAACTTGCAGGGCATTAGCAATGATTGTCAAGGCAGGACTCACTGCAGAACTATTAGCAAGCCCAGTGGGGTGCAGGCTATTTGCTGAAAGCAACAACAATGCTGCTGAGTTTACAGCACCGCAAGCAAGCACAACAATATCACTGAAAAACAAATGGGGCTTTTTCTACTGCCAGATATAGATAAGAACAAACAAAATAATCCAGATGACATCGACAAAGTGCCAGAACAGTGAGGTTGCATTGACACCAAAGTGACCTGAGTCATAGTTACCTGGAATGAAAGAACGACCAAGGACTATTAACTGCAACAGGACGCCGGTCAAAACGTGCAAACCGTGAAAGCCAGTTAGCAGGTAGAACATTCCACCAAAGACGCCAGAAGTAAAGCCAAAGGAGAGGTTGTGCCATTCGATCGCCTGTCCAACAAGAAAATAAGTTCCCATTGCGATCGTGAGCAAAAGAAACAGGCGAAATTTCTGCAAGTCATGGCGTAAAAGAGCGCGTTCTGCCAAGTAAATCACAAAACTACTGGAAACAAGAACTGCTGTATTAATTGCAGGGTCTTTTATTTCTAGACCTGAAACACCAGCAGGCAACCAGTTAGTAGCAGTTGTTTTATAGATAATATATCCCGCAAAAAAACTGAGAAAAATGAAGGTTTCCGATATTAAAAACACAACAAAACCAAACATTTTGTTGCCTTCTTCGTCGTGAGTATGCTCGTGAGAGGGATGATGTAATTCTTGGGAAATGATAGAGCTGTCCATTATTTGAATACTCCTTCACAGGTTAGCTAGTTCATGAAAAAAACAATCAATGTACAGACGCGCTATTTAAAGCGTCTGTACAACTAACGATCTAGTGGTGACTGTGAGAATCGCTAGCTACCAAAGGTTCAGACTTGCCATAACTGTAGGGTTCACCGATGACAACTGGGATTTCTTCAAAGTTCTCTACAGGAGGTGGCGAAGAAACCAACCACTCCAATCCAATTGCTCGCCAGGGATTATTAGGCGCTTTCTTGCCATGCATCCAAGCAGCCACCATATTGATAATGAAGGGTAAGGTAGACATACCTAAAAGAAACCCTCCGATGCTAGCAATAATGTTCCACAATTCATACTCTGGAGCGTAGGAAGAGACTCGACGCAGCATTCCTTGCAATCCCAGTGGGTGCATGGGGAAGAAGTTGAGGTTGGTACCGATGAAAGCAAGCCAGAAATGCAATTTACCCCAACCCTCGTAGTACATACGTCCGGTCATTTTGGGGAACCAAAAGTAAATAGCTGCAAATAACCCCATTGTGACCGTACCGTACAGCACGTAGTGGAAGTGACCTACCACATAGTAAGTATTGTTGACATGGACATCAATAGGAACAGAGGAAAGGGTAATGCCAGTGATACCAGCAAACACAAATAGTATGAGCGCACCCAACGCAAACAGCATTGGTGTATCGAACCGCAGCTTACCGCCCCAAATTGTCGCAGTCCAAGCAAACACCTTAATACCAGTGGGCACAGAAACGAACATTGTGGTCAGCATGAAAAGCAGCCGCATCCAGGCGGGAGTACCACTGACAAACAAATGGTGTACCCAAACTATACCGCTGACTCCAGCAATCAGGAGTGAGGAAATAGCAACAACGTTATAACCAAATAGGGGTTTGCGAGAAAAAACAGGAAAGATTTCTGAAAAGATACCGAAGACAGGCAGAATGATAACGTAAACGGCAGGGTGGGAGTAGAACCAAAAGAAGTGCTGGAAGAGAACTGGATCGCCACCCTTACTTGCATCAAAGAAGCTGGTTCCAACCGTTAAGTCTAACAGAAGCATTACGGCACCTGCTGTTAAAACAGGTAATCCAAACAGTTGGATAATCTGAGCACTGAACACGTTCCAAACAAAGATGGGCATTCGGAAAAATGTCATGCCTGGTGCCCGCATTTTGACAATTGTAGTGACAAAGTTGACGGCTCCCATAATTGAGGAGACACCCGATATTGCCACAGCTAAAAGCCAAATCACTTCACCATTGATTAAATGACCCGTAGGGTTTTGCAAACTGACAGGAGGATATGACCACCAACCTGCCTGCGCTGGTCCGCCCGGTACGAGAAAGCTGACCATTAGCAGGATAGCGGCAACTGGTATCATCCAGAAGGCAACAGCGTTCAGCCTTGGAAAAGCCATATCTCTTGCCCCAATCATCAGGGGTACAAGATAGTTGGCAAACCCTGACAACACTGGAAATGTCCAACCAAACAGCATCACTGTGCCGTGCATGGTGAACATGGCGTTATAAACAGTACGGTCAACAAGGTCTGATTCTGGGGTAATCAATTCCCCACGAATAACCATTGCAAATATGCCGCCTATCAGGAAGAGAAGGAAAGCGGTAACAATGTACTGAATACCAATAACTTTATGGTCAGTACTAAAGCTAAAATATCGCTTCCAATCTGATGCAGCTTCGGGGTGAGAACTCTCACTAGCGATGCTGATATCGTTTACAGAGATATTTGTCATTTGTCATTTGTCCTTGGTCATTTGTTTTTGGTCATGTGTCATTGGTCATTTGATTCGCTGGCATAGGTAACTTGATTCAACCACCAGTATTTATCTACACCCATAAAGAAGCTGGGTATTAAGTAACACCAAACCGTGCAACCTTCACACACTTTGAGCTTACCTTGAGAGCGGCGGTAGTTTTCAACCTCCTCAGACTCACGATACATCTCGTACAATCGCCCATTAATGGGAACTCCAGTTTGGGCAAAGTGATAACAAGGTAGCAGCAGTTCGTCGTTGGGAGAAATAGCAATGACGGCATCCACCGCCTTACAGCGGGGATTTTTGATGTCATTGCCTCCAGCTTCAATAAAAGCCAGTGCTGCCTTATTGTACCCGACATTTTTATATTTCTTAGCAGTTGCTTCTATTGCTGCTACCATTTCGGGTGTAGGATTCTTGCCAGAGTTATAGTGCTCGTGTGCGGTAAAAGCGGGATTCAGCCAAACCCGAACACCCAGTTTTCTGCCCAATTCTCCCACTTCTTCAATACGATGGTAATTTTGAGCGGTAACTGTGTGATTGAGTACTGGGAACTCTCCTAAGAACTTAGCGATTTCTACTGATTCCACCAACGTGTCAAAAATTTTGACTCCTCGCGAGTGATCGTGAGTGCTCGCATCCGGACCATCTAGTGAAAAATTTAAGAAATCGACTAATCCTTGAATTTCTTTTGCTTTCTTCGGATACAAGATTGTATTCGTTGTCATGCTAGTGACAAAACCCTGATGTTTGGCTTCTGTATAAATCTGCCCGACATCATGACGCAAAAGCGGTTCACCACCTGTAAAGTCTACATACTTAACTCCCAAGCGGCGTAAATCCTTTAAATTGTGCTTAATTGTCTCAAAATCAGCTTCTTTTCCGGGTTCTAATGACCAGATGTTACAGAAGTGACACCGCGCATTACAGCGATAGGTCAAATAGTAGTTTGCAACCAGTGGAGCCATAGGGTAAAACCACTTAAGTGTTCCTTAAGACATCTTTAAACAAAAAGTCAAAAGTTAAAAGTCAAAAGTCAAAAATTATTTCCCCTATTTTCAATTTCCCCACTCCTTGCTCACCAGTTTCCCTCCTCCCCACCCCCAGTGTTTGTCAAAAGATATTTTTTGGGAATACTATTGACAGCCGTAAATGTGTCTGGTTGTCAACTTAACATTAGGAATATTTCAGAGTATGTCTATCGAGCAACTCCAGCCCGCCACCCAGCAACAAGCTAGCGTCTACTTGCCTTACATTCAAGGTAATAACAAACGCAACTTCCTGCCTTTCGCGATCGGTCTCTATCAAAAGGGGGTTTTAGAAGGACACCGCAAGATAGAAGGTAGCGACCATATACCCTTTGTAGCAACTTGGAATGTCGCTACCTTGCCTTCAGATTTGACTCGCTGTCGGGTGCAATTTGACGGCAATGCCGAACTCAGCTATGAGGTGATGATGGCAAGCTTCGAGTTTATCGGTTTTTTAATTGAGCTTTTAGAAAACTACAAGCGCTACCGTATGACAGATTTTTCCCAGCCCTTCTACCGAAAGTTGCTGCGTGTAGAGGATTGAATTGTACAATTTTCTTAATCTCACAGATAGGGCTACACTTCTTTTTTCTGAAGTTTAAAGCAACGTGTTACCAAGCAAAGATTGCAAAGTTCGACCTAAAATTAGGAAGACCTAGCTAAGTTGTAAATAGCCATCAGCAATTAGCTATCTGCTTTTAGCATCAATCAAGCTGACTGCTGTTTGCTGAACGCTGAAAGCTAATTAACGTTTGAAACTAGGAGTGCATGAGTGCCAAAATCTGCCAAGTATTTGTTGATTGGATCTACAGAGGCTTACTGTGGTAAATCTGCAACAATTCTGGGTTTGTCTTATCAACTCCAGCAAAAAGGACTGGATATTGCATACGGCAAACCCTTGGGTACGTCTTTGAATAAATCCGCAGAAATTGTGGTTGAAGAAGATGTTCAGTTTATTACTGCTAGCCTTAATTTGCCGGAAAACCGTATTGCACCAACCATGCTGGTTTTAGATGAGCACTCCGTGCAAAATCGCTTGCAAGGGCTAGACAAAACTGATTATCAAAAGTCTCTATCCCATAAATATTCGCAAATGCAAGTCGGGGATTTAGTCGTACTTGAGGGACCTGGGAATTTATTAGAAGGGACTTTGTTTGATTTGTCTTTGCTAGAGGTGGCAGAAGTCGTAGATGCTTCTGTCGTTTTAGTAGCCCGTTATCAGTCGCTGCTTTCAGTTGAATCGTTACTGTCTGCCAAGCAGCTTTTAGGCGATCGCTTGATTGGTGTTGTCATTAACGATATTCCTGCCGAACAACTGCAAGCCGTAAATCAGAGTATCCGGTCTTTTTTGGAGCAGCAAGGTATTCCGGTGCTGGGAATGTTACCAAAAAGCGATTTGCTTCGCAGTGTCAGTGTTGGCGAACTGGCAAAGCAGTTAAAAGCAGAAGTTCTCTGCCGCAGCGCTCGCCTGGATTTAATGGTGGAAAGCCTTGCAATTGGCGCGATGAATGTCAACGCCGCAGTCAAGTATTTTCGTATGCGCCGTAATATGGCGGTGGTGACAGGGGGCGATCGCGTAGAAATTCAACAGGCTGCCTTGGAAACTTCCACCCATTGCCTAATCCTGACAGGACAACTCCCACCCCCCTCCTTCATTCTCAATCGCGCTGAAGAATTAGAAATCCCAATTTTATCGGTTGATTTGGATACCCTGACAACTGTGGAAATTATTAACCGCGCTTTTGGTAGCGTCCGCCTTCACGAAGCGATTAAAGTCCAGTGTATTCGCCACTTGATGGCCGAACATTTTGATGTCGAGCGCTTGCTCTCTCTACTGGGATTGAGTCCGGCTGCCGCACTTCAGTGATATCTTTGCCGTGAAGAAGGGCTGAGAGACATTTGAATTTTGAATGACTGGGCATGGGGGAACTGCCCCTTGTCTGTTAAAATATCTTGGTCGTTTAATCTACAATTTGTCCGTCTTTGAGCCAGTCAATAGACCTTATTAACGTCGATACATTAGCGCTAGAACTGGCGACAATCCAGCAAACAGGTTCCAAGCGAATCGCTTTGCTGGGTTCACGTCATGTTCCTATCACTCATCAGAATCTTATTGAGATGATGACCTATGCTTTGGTTTTAGCAGGCAATCGGATCATAACCTCTGGCGCTACTGGTACCAATTCCGCTGCCATTAAGGGAGCAATGCGGGCCGACCCCAATTTGTTAACGGTGATTCTACCTCAAAGCCTAGAACGCCAACCCTTAGAATCGCGTCAGCAATTAGAACAGGTGATGCATCTAGTTGAGAACCCCACTAACAATCATTTGTCTCTTGCAGAAGCAAGTTACCTGTGCAACAAGGAGATTGTCTCCCGTTGTCAGCAACTTATCTGCTTTGCGTTTCACGACAGTCAAACGCTGCTGCAAACTTGTCGGGATGCAGAAGAGCAAAGAAAACTGGTGACGCTATTCTATTTTGATTAGTCAGTAGTCCTTTGTCCTTTGTCCAATGTATTAGATTCCTGACAAATGACAGATGACTAATGACTAATGACCTCTTGACCAACGACCAATAACTGATGATTATTTTTTTGTACTCCATTGCCGCTGCTGCAGTGCTGATTTACTTGCCGTTTTTAGTGGTAGGTTATGCCCGTGCGCGAGTTGGGTACGATATCTCCGCTCCCCGAGCCATGTTTGATAAACTACCACCATATGCCCAGCGAGCAACTTGGGCACACCAAAACTCGTTTGAAGCGTTTATGATTTTTGCGGCGGCAGCATTCATGGCATATGTAACAGGTTTAAATTCTCCTGTGGCAGCAGCAGCCTCTGTCGCCTTTGTTGTTGCTAGATTGCTATACTCAGCTTTTTATATTCTTAATATTCCCATTTTGCGATCGCTCATGTTTGGTATTGGCTCTCTTGGGTCTGCCACTCTCATCGCCCTCAGCATAATTCAAGCAACGCATCAATAAAAGATAGTCGATAGTGGTTAGTAGTGAACGTTTTCAAATCCACCGCCTACTAACCACTAACTGCTAACCACTAACTACTAGCTACATAACAATTTCCTATGGCTTCTACCTTTTCCTTTGATATTGTCAGCGACTTTGACAGGCAAGAATTGGTCAACACAGTCGATCAAACCGTGCGAGAGATAAAAGGTCGTTACGACCTCAAAGATACTCAAACAACTGTTGAATTAGGAGAAGACAAGATTACCATTAATACTGATAGCGAGTTTACATTGGACTCGGTACACAACATACTGCGAGAGAAAGCTGCTAAACGCAATCTCTCACAAAAAATATTTGATTTTGGGAAAGTTGAATCAGCCAGTGGCAATCGGGTTCGTCAAGAAATTACCCTTAAAAAAGGTATAAGTCAGGAAATCGGCAAGCAAATTTCCAAGCTCATTCGTGACGAATTTAAAAAGATACAAGCTTCAATTCAAGGTGATGCAGTGCGTGTTAGCGCTAAAAGTAAAGATGAATTGCAAGCTGTCATACAAAGATTAAAACAAGAAGATTTCCCTGTTGCTTTGCAATTTACAAATTATAGATAGGGTTATATTTTGTCCGATTGATTACTTACTATACTCGGATTTTACCCCTCCCTAGCCCTCCCCTTATAAAGGGGAGGGAATCGAATGTGCGAGCTATTAACCACTAACCCAATTAACGACCACCAATGCTCTTTTGAAAAGCGGGTCGTTCAGACATTTTCTTGATATAGTTCAACACATCAGGATATGCACTTAAATCCATCTTGAGCATGATAGGAATGTAAGCGAGAAGAGAGCCCACAGCTACATCAGCAACCGTGAATTCATCACCAAGCAAGAAGGGTTGTCGTTCAAAAATCTCATTCAGAGGAGTCATTAAGCGGGGCATTTCTCGTTCTCTACTCGACTCTGTAAAAATGCCCGGTCCTAAGGAGGCGTTTGCAAATAATACCCATTGGGCAAGTGTAGCTTGTTCCTCTGGCGCGGTGACGTTGCAGTACTTTTGAGCCAGATAAAGCAAAATCGCCCCTGATTCCCATAGTTGGAAGCCACCATCTACAATTGCTGGTACTTTTCCCATTGGGTTAATTGCCAAGAATTCTGGTTGGCGGTGTTCCCCTGCTTGCATATCCAGCTTGATAAACTCGTAGGGAACTCCCAACTCCTCTAGATACCACTGAACAATGGATGCGCGGCTGCGTGCGCTACCGTAGAGTTTTAACATAATCGCTAAATTGGTAAACAGTTATCAGTTACAAGCCAACTATGATAACTGATAACTGTTGGTTGGTTAAAGAACTTTATGTGTGTGGGAGTGCTGTTTAACGTTGTCTTCTTTAGTGACAACCCTTGCAGCATTTAGCACTCGCTTGCGTTCTGTAGAATACTGGAATCCGGTATAGGTGGTACCCAAAGGAATCAGAGATTTTGCTGTTTCACTGCGCTTGTAGGTACGAGCCGCAGCCATCGCCCTTGCCACAAAATCATCACCTAATTGGGCAGATGCTGGGAATTCAGAAGGAATTTTGACTTTATCTCCTTCCAACAGGGCTCCTAAAGTGGTACTATAAGCAAGCTTATAGGAGGTATTAATACCTTTAAAGAGGGTTTCCAAGGAAGCAGAGGGAATAGGTTCTATAATATCAACTTGATGAACTTCTCCATCTTCTTTTACAAAACAGGTTGCTAAACCGATGACTATGTAATCATCTGCCATTAGGTCAGGAGCATTGGGATAGGAAATTACTGTTGTCATAATGAATTTTGTCAAAACTTTACAATCTCTACAAAGCAGTCTTTATTCAAGCTTTTCGAGTGCCAGAGCGCCCAAAGTTCTGTGAAAGTCCTGAGTTCTGAGCAAACAGTCTTCATAAATTCCGCAATTTTACTCATTCTTTATCAGTCAGACCTCTGTACTATCAAAGCACTTGGAAAGTCAAAGCATCGCGATCGCACGATGAAAGACTTTTGGCATTTTATCAAGTTGAAGCTACCTCTACTTGAATAATCTACTGGATTGATAAATGCTGTATCTGGAATTGACCTTCGGGGTGAAGTATCCATTATTAGATTGAAGCATCAATTAAGTGTAAGATGCCTCGATCTGGTGGACAAACCTTAGGAACTCTATGGCTCCTCTAGGCACAAATTCTCATTTGTTAAGGCAACTCACGCTTAGCGTAGATGTTTGCGCCCAAGTACTCATAGACACCTTAACAAGTGACACAGGGGCAAAACCACAACCACGGCGAAAACTATAAGTTGATCTCACAAGAGCAAGCAGCTCGGGCAGGAAACTATGAACAGTCACTCATTTTTAGCATCTGGTGACCAGCAAAATCACCGCAACCCATTTGCACTGAATATCGATGCACTACGACAGCAAGGGGCTAACGGTAGCGACAAATCTGCTGTAGGAGACAGTTACTTGCGTTCTAGTGCTCTCACAAAAGCTCAACAAGGACAATTTACAGAAGCAATTGAGTTGTTAAATCAATTAATTGACCGCCATCCCCTCAATGCGGTGGATTATAACAACCGAGGATTGGTTTATTTTCAAAGCGGTGAAACGCAAAAAGCGTTTTGTGACTACAACACCGCGTTACAACTGAATCCTAGATTATCGAGTGCCTACAATAACCGAGCAAATTACTATGCGGCGTGTGGAGAATTAGAAGCAGCACTGGAAGACTATGACCGGGCGTTAGATTTGAATCCTGGTTATGTTAGGGCGTGGATTAACCGAGGCATTACCTTACGGGACTTGGGTCAATATGAGGAGGCAATAGAAGATTTTGAGGCGGCTCTACTCTTTGGTGAATTAGAAGGGCATATTATAGCAGAAAGAGGCAGAACTTACCATCTGTGGGGTGATTGGAATTGTGCGATCGCCGATTATCGTAGAGCCCTGGTTTATTTGCCTTCCTGTGGTTCCAAAAAGGGAGAGCCTAGCTTCCGCCTGCGTTTACAAGTTGAAAATTGGTTAGATGAGTTGTTACGTCCGCAGTACTTAAAATGGTAGATTCCCGCTTGCTATCACTCCTCTTAATAGATATTTTTCAAAGGGGAGTGTGTAAGCTATTTAAAATTCAAAATTCAAGTACTTTTGATTAGAACTGCGAATTAAGAATTACAAATTAAGAATTAATCTGATTCTGGGTGTTGCACTTCCGTTGTATTTTTAGGGAAGACAACCCGACGCTGAGAGGGGTCAAATCGGTAGCCCTCTTCTTGCATGATACTTCTAGCTTGGCGTGGGTCAAAGTTCTGGCTAAATTCCGCCTGCAGATCGTGTACTCGTTCTTCCATCTGCTTCACATCAACGCGGATGGCTCTGAGCTTCTCTTGCTGCGACCAATGATAGGGCAAAAGCTGTACTAGGGCGGAAATGGCTGCGGCTGAGATGACAATATTCACCCCTATCTTTGCGGTAGTTTCCACTGCCATCACTTGATAAGAACGCTGACGAAGACGCCGCTTGGGTCTTGGAGTGACCCGACGTTGTTCTATTGGCTGCAGTGGTGGTCTAGACGGTTGAAAAGCATTCATGGTAGTAAAAATAACATCTTGAATTGTACGGGTGCATCACAAGAAGCGCATTTGCACTCATTGCGGTTTGATTTGCTGTCATATTACTTCATTTTTTCGGACTTGTGCATAAAGGCACTTAAACAGCGCAAATCTTGAGCTGTTGGTGAGAGCTGCGTCATGATTGCGGCACAATCCGATTCGATTTGTCTGTAAAAACAATCGATCTGTTTGTCTAATATGGGAAGTTCCTCAGCTACTGTTAGGTTACGAGTAAATAACGCTTGGTGACTTAAGCGAAATGATTGTTCCACCAAAGCCCCCATACGCAATACATCTCGCTCTAAGCGCCTAATTTCGCGGCTCAGCTGGGGTTTTTCAGGATTGGGACTATAAAGGGGGACTTTCACACTTGTAGTCTCAAACATGAAGATATGTTTTTAAATATAGTCTTGACTTTGGGAATTCGCCATGATTTCGGTAAATTTAATCTGTAGCCAAGCACCTCCTGTTTTAGGATGATTCATGGCTTTGATAGACCCACCGTGAGCAAGAACTATTTGACGAACAATCGCTAAACCCAAACCACTACCATCGATCACCGTTGTTGAGGCGTCATCTGTCATTACGACACGGGAACGGGAACGATCGCCTCTATAGAATCTTTCAAAAACGTGGGGTAAATCCGCTTCGGAAAAACCCATTCCCGAGTCTATGATATTAATTTCTAATCCTGGCTCATCATGATTTTCATCCCCAGAAACAATTTTAACTTCAACATGAATAGTTGTGCTAGGGGAAGTGTATTTGATACTGTTATGTAACAAATTCAGAAAAACTTGATAGATTCGGGAGCGATCGGCGTTAATCCAAATATTTTCCAGACCGGAGTAAGCTAATTGAACCTGATGGCGCTGTGCCAAAGGCTCTAGAGTTTCCCATACAGAGGCAATTAGGGATCGCACTTCTAGAGGTTGGCGGTGGAGTTGCAACGTTGGGTTGGTTTCCAATTGAGTGAGTTCCAGCCAACTTTGAACCAAGTAAATTAACCTGTCCACCTCTTGCAAAAGCCGATTTACCCAACGGTCTAGAGGTGGCTGTATGCGTTCTTGTAAAGTTTCCACAACCAAACGAATTGAGGTCAAAGGCGTCCTGAGTTCGTGAGCTAGATCGGAAAAAGCACGCTCTCGTGCTAGGTTGAGATCCAGCAAAGGTTGGTAGTTTTCTATAAATACTCCCACGTGTCCTTGGGGTAAAGGCAAGCTTGTGGCACGCAACTTCAAAGATTTTACCTCCGGTATTGCTGCAGCATCCTCGCAAGAAGGGTGAAACACCCATTCTTTCGCTTGTGGTTGTTGGCGATCCCGAGTTTGCTCAATTAACTGGTCAAGTTCGTAAGACCTTACTAACTCTAACAACAAGCGCACCTGCCCTGGTTGCCATCTTTGCAGGTACAGCATCTGTTGCGCCTGCTGGTTACACCAGAGAAGTTGATTTTCTTCATCTACCTGCAAATACCCTACTGGAGCGAACTCTAGTAAGTCCTTGTGAGTTTGCAGTACCTGCTGTAATTGTTGCCTCTGTTGCTTGACCTGTTTAACTGTGTGCCGCAAACCAGGAATCAGCAGCGTCACCTTAGATGAGTGGAAGGATAGCACCGGAGATCGCTGTTCGAGGTAATGGTTCAGTTGAAACTGTTGCCACACCGAAAACCCGATACCTACTGCTAAACCTAGTAAAAATCCCAATATAAGCATTGCCAGCCATTAGTTGTCCGATCACAACTAACAAACTAACTCTTATATCAGCGAACAAACTAACTATTAACCAAATCTATATCCAAAACCTCTGACTGTCACAATATATTCAGGACGGCTGGGGTCCATTTCTAACTTTTCGCGTAACCAACGAATATGAACGTCTACAGTTTTACTATCTCCAACAAAATCCGGTCCCCAAACCTGATCCAGTAATTGCTCCCGCGACCATACTCGTCGAGCATAGCTCATAAACAGTTCTAACAAACGGAACTCCTTGGGGGATAAATTCACCTCTTGACCCCGCACAAGAACACGGCATTCTTGGGGATACAAGGTGACATCCTTGTACTGTAGGACTGGTAATTGAGGTAAACTACTTAAGCGCTGACGACGTAGCAAAGCGCGACAGCGAGCGACTAATTCCCGCATACTAAAAGGCTTGGTGAGGTAGTCATCTGCCCCCACTTCCAATCCGAGAACACGGTCTGTTTCGCTACCCTTTGCGCTAAGCATCAAGATCGGTACTGGGTTGCCCTGATAACGGAGTAAGCGACAAATGTCTAATCCGTTAATTTGGGGTAACATCAAATCTAAAATAACAAGGTCGAAACAGGGCTCACCTGAATTTGGTTCGCAATTTTTTAAGTATTCTACAGCCGACCGCCCGTCAGCAGCAGTTACCACCCCATAACCTTCTTCTTCCAACGCTAGAACAAGCATTTCCCGGATGAGTTCCTCATCTTCTACTACTAAAATTCGGCTTCTTTGCCCAATTTCGGCTGTATGAGGATACTTTGTAGATTCGCTGGTAAACATTGATCTCACAAAATTGTGTGCTTGCGCTTGTATCAATCCAAATTATGCAATTTTATGCAATTTCAGTGGAATTACGCTTTTTCGGCAGGGTTGAAGTTAACAATTTGTAACATATGCAACATTGCTGTCTCCATTATAAGCCAATCTAGCACCAAGCTAACAATAGCTTGTTGAAAATTTGCCTTTATTTTCAACGCAAAATCGCAACAACTGACCTTATCGAGTGGAATTCCAATTAATTTTTTGACTCACTTCAAAATGGATGAATCCAGTTAATAGATTGATAGGTTGTGATAACTCTCCATCCAATATTATCTTACAGATAGAGTATCAATAGTATTGATGCCAAGCATCTTTCACTAGTGGGTTAGCTTGAAAAGCTTGCACGAACTGACAGACAGGCGAAAAAGGCATTCCATAGAATGGTATGGGCAGGGTGGTAACCTAAGGCATAAACTCCTTTCTCTACAGAAACGGGTTGTCTGGCAAACACAGCACTGGCTTGACAGTAGTAAATCAAATTGAGTATATTTATTTAGTACACAAGTACTAAATAAATAACCCATCTGCAGAAACTTATCTCAGATAGGTGTTTGTCGTTTCAGTATTTTCACTGCACTTACAAAGCCGATCGCAAAGCTACCCTAAATTCAAGTTGGGGTAGATTTCGATATGGGTTGCTACTCAGCAAACAAATATATCTTCATTGGAGTTCGTGTATGACAACAGCTACATCAAAAGATAGCAAACAACAACTTATGCAGGCATTTCAGCAGATTCTTATAGAGAGAAAAAAATTAGAATCAAAGATAGCGACCAAGCAAGAGGCAGCAGAAAAAGTAAAAAATGCACAAATTCTGGAAGTTGCTTCTGCATATACTGTAGACAGTATTGTTAAAGGCTTAGCAGATTTACAATTAGAGTTTGGTACCATTATTACCGGACTGTCTGAGAAGTTAGCAAAGGAAACTTCTAAATTAGATGAATTAAATCAAGCTATAGATATTGAAACAAAGGGTCTGCAAGAAATGCAAAAAATTAGGATTGTAGCAGATGCTTTAGATATTCTAACTCAGGAACATCAAGAAAAACTAAAAGTTATAGAACAAGATACTACTAATAAGCGAGAAGCAATAGAAAAAGAAATCAACCTTGTACGAAAAGATTGGCAAAAAGAAGAATCCGAGTACGAAGAAGCCTTAAATACATATAATGCATTGCTAGCAAAAGAAAGGCAGCAGGAAGAAGAAGAGTACCAGTATAAATTAGAAAATACACGTAAAATCAGTACAAATTCTTACGATGCACAAAAACGCAAATTAGAAAGAGAAATCCAAGAATCCAGTCAAGAAAAAAATAAAAACTGGGCAGAAAGAGAGAAAACTCTTACTAAGAACAAGCCTTTATTTGACGAATATCAAAAGAAAATTGCAACTTTTCCTAATGAATTAGAAGAAGCAGTTAAAAAAGCTAGAGAAGAAGCCATTAAAGAAACCAGCCAAAAAGCCAAAATCGAAGCCGATCTATTTGAAAAAGAATGGGAAGCTACAAAACAGAGTTATGAATTAAAAATTCAAGCTTTGGAAGAAACTATTAAGAAACAAATGGAACAGATAGAAACTATTTCTACTCAGCTACAAGCTGCATTAAAACAAGCTCAAGATTTAGCAATGAGAGCTTTTGGTAGTTCGGCTAAATAAATATTTGTTAGTGGTTATTGGTTAGTAGATTATTTGAGTAACTCCTAACAACTAACTACTAACAACTAACCCCTAATGACTAACTATAACAACTAACAAATACTGGAGGTTTATTGTGCCAACTAAAAAACCAAATGAGAAAAATACAAAAGCAGAGATTCTTGAAGCATATGAAGAATTAGCTAAAGAAAAATCAGTTCTCAAATCTCAAATAGATCAACTATTGAAAGAAAGCAACTCTATCAATAAAGATAAGCCAAAAACTGAGACAAAAACTATAACTATGAATCAATCTTCAAACGTTCAGCAAAAAATGAATTCTACAATTGAAAGCTTAGCTAAAATTCAGTTAGGTTTTGGTAGTGCTGCCAGTGAGTTATCAGAACAACTAACAGCACGAGCATCTAGACTAGAAGAAATCAATCAATCATTAGAGACTGAAAGTCAACAATTAAAACAATTACATAATTTAGAAGCCTCAGAAGACACTTTAGATAACCTCATTGCAGCCTATGAAGAGAATTATAAGGCTTATGAAGAGGAGTACAATCAGCGTTCTGAAACATTACTGCAAGAAATACAACAGCAAAGAAAAACTTGGGAAAAAGAGCAGGAAGAACACAAACGAGTCATAAAAGAACGAAATGAAAATCTTAGTAAAGCTCGTCAAAGAGATACATCAGAGTACAAGTACGATTTAGAACTACGGCGCAAATTGGAAACAGAAGAATACGAACAGCAACAAAAAGCGTTGTACAAAGAATTGGAAGAATACCGACAAGAAACAGAAAGACAGTGGTTTGAGCGGGAAAAGGTAATTTCCGAGCAAGAAAAACAGTTTGAAGAATCTAAAGCTAAGGTAGAAGCATTCCCTAAGGAAAAAGAAGCAGCGATTAAAAAAGCTACAGAAGAAGGTAGAGGTATTGCTCATTACCAAGCAAAAATAAAAGCAGACTTGTTTGGCAAAGAGGTGGAAGGACAAAAGCGTTTTTACGAACAGAGATTGCAATCCTTAGAACAAACAATTAGCAATCAGGAGTCTCGAATTCAAAATCTCTCTAAGCAACTTGAATCTGCTCTCAAACAAGTTCAAGATCTGGCTGTTAAAGCTATTGAAGGGACTGCAAATGTAAATTCATACCAGGCTATCAAAGAAATAGCCTTGGAACAAGCAAAAAGCCAGGTGAAAAATAAATAAGCTTTAGGATTGCTAACAGGTGCGGGTTTAAGCAAAATTCCCCTCTTATCTTTTTAGCAGGCAAGTTGCCGGATATACAAGAGATAAGAGAGGTTTTTTGCTCAAATGTATTATATTTTACAAAATTTTAGCTTGATATTTCTTTACTTACTGCCACCGGACTCAGTTTTCCTTGGTTTTTGAGGTTTTGGAGCTTGCTTTACCTGCTTAGTTTGTGAACCCTGTTTTGGAGTAGTCATATCTTTCACTGTTAATCTTAGAACAATTTTATCTACACTTTGTTTTCTACTCATTCCGGAATTGGTTAAAAATTACTCCTTTTCCCTACTAAAACTACTGATTTTTGTAGGTAGGGCTATATCGCACAGAAGTTGACAAGTTAATGGTGGGCAGTGCCCACCCTAAGTCTACGTCTACTCATTCCAAATTGGGTTAAAAATTAAACCGCGTATATCAGCCAGTAATTCTCCTAAAAAAGAAAATAGAGACGCTTTCTTTATGCGTCTCTATAGGAGAGGAAACCCAATAAATGAGAAATCTAAATTTTAAAATTTAAACAAAAATAGAAAATTAAGGATTAGATTTTTTAAAACTAAATTTAGTTAATACTTTTTTGATGCTATTTAGCAATGGTTCTACTTTGAAGCTTGTCAAACTTAAAACGCTAGACTCTGTTCTGCGTGGTTTACCGTTATTAGGGATTTTTTGACGATTCATACATTGTGGTTGAGTTACTGTTCTCTACAATTTGAGATACATAACTGGAAATTCCCATTCCGGAAAATAAAAAAATAACCGGCTGAAAGCCGGTAGAAAAATCTGGAAGCGCCTTAATATCTCCTTAGCAGTATAAAAAGTCACACATATTATGCAAAGGTAGAAAAATCTATATTGGGTGGAATATCTTGAATACGTCCCTGCCCAACTGCACGCAGTGCTTCTCTAAGAGAAATATTACCAGTATACAAAGCACGACCAACAATGACACCAGTTACACCTTGTGGTTCTAACGCCAGCAAACTTAACAAGTCGGTGACAGAACTTACACCACCAGAGGCAATGACGGGTATGGAAATTGTAGATGCGATCGCACGCAGTGCCTCTATATTGGGTCCTCTAAGAGTTCCATCCCGATGGATATCGGTGTAAATAATGGCTGCTGCTCCCAATTCTTGCATCTGTACAGCCAATTGGGAAGCAGAAACTTCCGAAGTTTCCAGCCAGCCACGAGTTGCAACTAGCCCGTTACGAGCATCTATCCCAATCACAATCTGTTCTGGAAATTCTTCACAGAGTTGCTGCACCAACTGGGGTTGTTCTACAGCTATAGTTCCTAAGATGACTCGCTGTACACCTAAATTTAGTAATTCTTGTGCAGTAGAGTATTCCCGTACCCCTCCACCAACTTGAATGGGTACTGACACCTCACCTGCTATTGCTGCAATCGCCGCTAAGTTGATCGGCTGACCTGTTTTTGCGCCATCCAAATCAACAATGTGTAGTCTAGTGGCTCCTTGATCTACCCACTGTTTGGCAACTTCAACAGGGTTTTCGTTGAAAACTTGCGATTGCCCGTAGTCGCCTTGATAAAGTCGTACACAGCGACCTTCTAGTAAATCTATTGCCGGAATAACTTCCATATTATGGTTAGTAGTTAGTGGTTATTGGTTAGTAGAGGAAAATTTCAAGAAGGTGATTTGTTCTATGATTCTCCTTCTCTCCCCGATTCCTTAATCAAAGCCTGCCGAAAACCCAGTACGATTAAGATATTAGCAAGGGTCAGAAACAATTCTGCACTTCCATGCAACCAGTCAACGTTTGCCAGAGAGTCACCATAATGTACTTGGGCATAAATTCCCGCAGGAATGGTAACGGCAACAAAGACTAACGTGCCGTAAAAGCCGTACAATGCCAGACGAGGCATTTGCCAAGTGCGACTTATAAACCATAAGAAACCCAAGTAAGGAAATAGGGAAAGGGCAAATAGGGTTTCTTTTGAAATCATTGCTCTGAAAGTTTAGTTAGATTTTGTGGACACAGGATGAGTAGCTGTTTTGGTAGACTGAGTGGAGCGCCAAATCCATACTGCAGCTGCCCAAAGTGTAATATTACCTACTAAGGTCATGGTAGCTTGCAGAGTCACCAACCATTCTAGAGATTTTGCGTTGTCAAAATAATGCCAAGTGCAGGCACACATCGCGCTAATTAATGCGGGTAACATGGCAAATGACAATGCCCCCCAAGCACGGTTGCCTGTCATTTCCCCGTACCTCCAGATTAACCAAATCGCGGCAATCCACTCAATAACGCTAGATAT
>NZ_BAAFZH010000063.1:0-77952 GCF_054684315.1 Scytonema sp. NUACC21
AATCCTGTGGGATAACAGCCCGGATTGCTAACAAACTGAGCGTTGGCAATTTTCTCTCGCTGCCCTGGATTCAATTCTGGGAAGCCATATGCCCAACCTTCAGCTGTTCGATAGGCAGTACTGGCATCAAGAATTTTCACCTTATCACTGCTAACCAAGCCAACAGCTTCGCGGGCTGCATCATCGGGCAAGCAGAGAACAGCAACGTCAACAGCATTAATTAGTTTTGCTCGCTCAGTTGAATCCTTGCGCTTGGATGCCTCAATACTGACTAACTCAATGTCATCCCGTTGGTTGAGACGCGAGTAAATTTGTAAGCCAGTGGGTCCCGATTCCCCATCAATAAACATCTTTGGTTTATAGGTCATATAAATTTTTAAACCAGTTGACAAAGGTTTGCGCTTTTGGGTGTTGTGGATTCAGAATACGTTCCATGATAGCGTTATGCAATTGCCTTCCAGGGGGATTTTGCCATGCCAACCAAGTATATATTTGTGCCTTATCAACATGAGGATTGATGAATTCTGCTCCTCTACTTTTTGCTTCTGCTACTACTTCTTGAGTATATTCCCAAAGTGGTTCGCTTCCATCTGGAATCATATATGCTAAGAAAGTTTCTAACATACCTTGCATTTGATTATCTGGCATAAGCCAGACACCAAACTTAATTCCATTGGTCGTGGTATGAACTAATCCCGTGTTTGGCAGTTTCTTAGGAATATCAGGCATACTTTTTAAACAAGCATTTCTAATACTTTCCCATCTTCCTGATGGATTCTCATCTGCATCTACCATCAATCCAAGTGCAGTCAATCCTGATGCTTTTAACTCTGTAGAGATAACATCTGCATCAATAAACTTGTCGCTTCCATAGGGTTCAATATGGACAACTGCTTTCTCCTTTGTGTTTCCCCAAGGAATTCCGTTAGCTTCAATCAGATATGGTATGACTCGTTTATCTTGCTCACCTTCTACTATCAGCTTTTTGGCTAAATACTTACTTGCCATTACTAACGTACCTCAATTCCTCTTTGAGTAGCAATGACAATTTCACGTTGAGTAAAGGCTACAGCTGTTTGCTTCTCACGCTCAACACGTTGAATTGTGATTCCATCTTCTGTTGCGTCTTCCTGATTGGCAATGCTAGCTAAACTTGTCCAACAGTCACTATTGTGTGTAGTTGCAAAAACTTGTACATTCAGTCTTGTTGCAGTTTTCCAAACAAGCTTCCACATATCGGACATGGCAGTGAAGTGCAGCCCAGTATCAATTTCATCAACAAATAGAAATCCATTTTTAGCACAGACAGTCGAGAGCGCAAGCCCTAAGATACGCCATATGCCATCCCCCATACTACCTATAGGTACTCGTTGATTGCTATCAGAAAGGCGGATAACAAATCCACCACGAGAATCAATGGAAGACCTTCGTTGAGTAATTGAAGCAATACGCTCGATTCTTGGTTCAATTGTCTTAAGAGCTTCTTGTACAAGAGTCTCTTCTGGTGTTAAAACCACTCGATCGAACAACTCGATCATCTTCTCAGTTGTTAAGGAAGATGATGTAATGAATTGTGTTCTTGGTAAAGTATTTTCCGTGCTTCTACGATAAATTGGTCGAAAAAACTCAGTAGAAAGACCACCATCGGATGATATGGAAAACGCTAAGTCTTCTGTTTCACCTCCATAAATCCATTTGACGATAAATCCAAGTTTTTTGATATCATTAGAATCTTCATCCAACAGGCTAAGTTGTTCATCAACATCGGAATCATCATGAAGCTTTGGACGCTTTGAACGCCGTATTGCTATCGAGCCAACAACGTGCTCGCTGATATTGTCATTCATGCCCCATATTGTAAATCTACTGCCTGTTTGAATTTCGTGCCCATAAAAAAGGTGACGTATGTCAAGCTGACGGCTTCCCCTGCCATCATTCCCAAAAAAATATTCACCCCGGTTTGTCATGACCTCAGCTAATGGCTCAAGATTATTGCGGGAGCACAAAAGCTGAATAGCTTCGAGTATGGATGTTTTGCCACTGTTATTCTTCCCAACCAGCAGGTTTATCCGACCTAGTTGCTGAAGCTCGAAGGACTGAAAACCACGGAAATTTTCTATTTTTACTGTTTTCAACATAATTTTCCAGGTCTAAGAGAACACTCAGGCAATGCCCGATCGGCAAATCAGTGGTCTTTACAACTCTCACTTTAGCAAAAGAACAGTTTCTTAATTCAAAAAGGAGCGATCGCTGTTCATGATTCACTTAAATTCACAAGGGATTCCGGAAAAAATCAAAAATCCTTAACCATTACTTAGAGCTTACCGAGTGAAAAAAGTAGTAATGTAAAGAAGTTCACTTGTCCGATTGCGATCGTTCCCTGAACCTATCAGGACGAAAAGCTTCCTGTGGGCATTCACTTCAAAAATACGGTAATTCAACTGCTGCCTTTTAACCTCGATCGAACTCACGTTATTCCATGCCTAAAAAAGTACGATCTTCACCCAAAGCCACTACAATAACAACACTGGCTCTCTCCTCTGTTCATCTCCGTTTAGAAGCCATAGAAAAAGAACATCAATGGCTGCTGAAACAAATCAAGAAAAAACAAACCGAACTGAACAACTTTGTTGAGCAGATGCGTTCTCTAGCTACGGACATATTTCATAGAGCTAGTCCTAGCGTCAAGAAATTGGCAGAACTCGATAAAGAAATCCATGCTCTGTTTGATGAAATATTCGCTACCAGAAAATTTGGCAAGCAGACGAAGAAAGATGTTGAAGGAATCTACCGTGACCTTCAGATGATGGGAATCATTAGTCCCAAGTCTAGCAACCAGGAAGAAGATTTAGAACTGGATCAACTGTTTGAGACTGATGAACAGGAGAATGATTTTTCCCAGTCAGGCGAAGAAGGACACTATCAACATCAGGGAACAGAACACAATTTAGGATCTTCCTTTGAAAAAAAAACTGATGCTTCAAAAAAGATTCGCCAGACGTTTTTGCGGTTAGCTGAAATCTTTCACCCAGATAAGGTGACAGATGGGGAAACACAGATGCGTCATACAGAGATTATGAAGGAACTTAACAAAGCTTACCAAGAGGGGGACTTGGCGCGGCTGTTGGAAATTGAACGGCAATATCAAGCAGGCGAATCTGTCGCAAGTAACAATGAAGATGATTTGACCAGAAAATGCACGCGGTTAGAACAGGAAACTGAATTTCTTAAAACCCAATATGAAAACCTGAAACAAGAACTGCGTCTGGCGAAACATAGCCCGGAGGGTGCGATGGTTTCTGATTATCGTAAAGCGACTCGTACAGGAATCGATCCTCTGGGACAAATGTTAGAACAGGTTGAAGCTGAGCTTGAGATTGTTGCCGATATTCGTAATTTTGTGAGAGATTTTCGCGAGCAAAAAATAAGCGTTAAAGAATTTCTCTATGGTCCGCCAATTATGCGCCGGAGAAATCAAGACATTATGGAAGACCTACTCGAACAAATGTTGGAAGATTATGATAAGATAGTAATCTTTTAAATTTCCTATCTCTGACAAATATCTTACCGTAAGGCAATGCCACTAAATTGTTGAAATAAACTTGTAGCGTAAGAATCTGTCATGCCAGAAATATAATCTGTCACTCTCAAAATTTTGTGATAGGTATCTTCTTCAGGGGTAGGGCGATCTTCCTTGGGAAGCAAATGATAGACAAACTTCCCTTTTTTGCTTCTTTCCAAAACTGCATCAACAAATTCAGCAAATAGTTTTCCTAACACTTCATACCCAGCAACTCTAATACCAATAACACTGGGGTGGTTGAAAACATGAGTGCTGGTTGTCTCCGCAATGACTTCAAGATGTTTGGCATAGGTACTTAAAGACAACAAATGTCGGTCAAACTCACCGGAGAGTATGTCTTTTTCGTATTCCAGGAAAATAGCAGCCGCCTCTTGAACTAATTTATTGATTGCACCAGCACGCAGATGCTTAACTTTTTCTTCATCGCTTTCTTGATTGTCTTTAAAGTCAATTTCTGCAATTTCATTCAGCAAATCCTTTGCTAGATGAAAAGGAATGTAACCCATACGGTGGCTGTCTTCTACATCTACAATTGAGTAACAAATATCATCTGCTGCTTCCATTAAAAAAGTCAGAGGGTGGCGAGACCACCATGCTGCATTATCGTGACGGCGAATTAACCCAACTGTTTCTGCAACCTCAGCAAATAAATCTTTCTCTGCTTGAAAAAAGCTGTATTTTTTAATACTGCTACCAGCGTAACCGTTGAGGATATCCTGTGGGATGTAAGATTCTCTGGGGTATTTTGTGAAAGTCGCTAAAGTTGGACAGGTGAGTTGCATTCCTCCAAGTCTTTGTGACATCTCTAGTTTGGAGAGTATACGAAATCCTTGGGCATTACCCTCAAACAAATCAAAGTCAGTTTTTTGATGTATGCTGAGCAATTCTTGTCTTTGATGGTTAACAGTTGTGCTGTACCACGCATCAAATCCAGCCCGAATTGCATCTTCCCCAGAATGACCAAAAGGCGGATTCCCAATATCATGTGCTAGACAAGCAGCAGCGATAATATCACCGAAATCTGATGCACTCAATCCAGACTCATCCAGGTTGTGTCTTTTTATAATTGTGGTTCCAGCAATTCTACCTAAAGAACGACCAACACAGGAAACTTCTAAGCTGTGAATGAGACGAGTCCGAATGTAATCATTTCTGGGCAAAGTGAAAACCTGGGTCTTGTCTTTTAGGCGACGAAAAGGAGAGGAAAATACTAAGCGATCGTAGTCTCTCTGGAAATAAGTGCGGTCTAACTCAAGATTTTCTGGTTCTTTCTTGCCGAGTCTTTTTGGTGTTAGGAGTTTTTTCCAGTCCATCATGGAGGTGTTTTGAAAGTAAATTTGTCATTTAATTCGTAGGTAGGGCTAAAGCCCACTAATAATATGAGAATGTAGTTCTAAGGGCTCTCAACCGTTCGCCCCTACCGATGTACTTCATTTACCTAAAAAATACTGTATATCTACTAAACACTTATTTCAGAAACACTCGCAACATTTGTCAAACTACTATCCACTTTAGGAGTAACACTAACAGTAAGTTTTAATCCCAGGGCATTTAACCAATTACCTAAGTTATAAATTGCCTCAGCACCAGTTTGTGAAAGTAATTCATCTAATTTTTCCAGGTGTAGTTTTGCTTGTTCTGGCGTCATGTGTTCTTCTCCTAGCGCTTTTGCTACATGAGTTAACGCCAGTTGAATTAATCTAGCATCGAATTCTTCTCCCTCTTCCGATTCCAAATGAGTATCAAGATAAATTGCAGCATAGTTTGGATCTTTTAGACGTAAAATTAAATCATCAAAATAACTATCACTAGTTGGCATTTTCTCTGCTCCTAAATTCTTTCCAAAATTCTATTGCTTTGAGAATATCTTGCTCTTGAGTACTTTTATCGCCTCCACATAGAAGCAGTACAATTGCTGTTCCAATTTGTCCAAAATAGATACGGTATCCACAACCAAAGTTGATTTTTAATTCACACACTCCTTCTCCAACCGAACGATAATTACCAAAATTGCCAAGACTAACTCTGTTGAGCCTTTTTTCAATGATAGTTTTGGCTTTGCCATCTCGCAATGATTCAAGCCATTCGGCAAATGGAACCCTGCCATCACTGGTAATGTAACGTCGGATATCTCTTGGTTGTGCTTCCATAATTTATAGCGATTCTCATTTAAATCACATACATTACCACGAATCATCTGAAGATGCCTGAAACAGCGCGTCTCAACATCTATGTACTTTATGGAACTGAGAATCTCTATATACGTAGGGGAGGAATTGCCCACCAAACCATTGATATACAAGGCTTTTTGTGCCATTGCACTTCAAATGCCTTACACAAATCGTCTCTTTCATTTTGTCATTCAATCAAAGGTGGTTGGCATCCACCAGATAAACACTAGCCAAGTTCAGCTTATATATAAACTTTTGTAAAGAATTGCCGATTTCCAACCCTCCAACTCCGATAACCCTTCAGATAATTCAGGGGAGGACTGGTGCTGTGATGATATTCAAACGTGAACTACCCACACTTCCGCTGACGCGGTAAGTGTTGGCTTCTAGTTTCATCAGCCGATGCCTTCAAATCTTGCGACTTGCGGGTCTTATTCCGCTTCAACCTAGCAGTACCGGGGAACCCTCCGGCAGTGACTTCAGGACAAGCCTGAGAGTTTAGTATTCGGATACCTTCGTTCCGTATGTTCAGCGATGCGTTCCCGTCTCTATCGTGATGAGTTTTACAGGATGGGCAATCCCATTCTCGGATATCCAATGGCAACTCATACTCAACATGACCACAATTTGAACACATCTTAGAACTGGGGAAGAATCTGTCAATTTCTATGAGCTTTCCGTCTTTACGTTTCAGCTTATAATCCAAGAAATTAACAAACATTCCCCATCCGGCATCCGAAATAGATTTGGATAACTTACGGTTCCGTACCAGTCCCTTTACGTTGAGGTTTTCAACTGTAATGATTTCGCTTTCATCTACAAGCTTTCTTGATACTTTATGCAGAAAGTCTTGACGGGAATTTGATACTTTTTCGTGAACTTTCGCTACCAGTCTTTTAGCTTTAGCACGAGACTTACTACCTTTCTTCTTCCGAGCTAGTTTCTGTTGTTTTCTAGCCAGGTTTTTCTCGTGCTTTTTTATATGCTGAGGATTTGAATATTTTGTAACACTCGTACCATCGTGGACAATAGCAAAATCTTTAATTCCCAGATCAATACCAAGAACTTTATCGTCTATGAATTGATTTTCACCATCTTCTGTCTCACACAGAATAGACGCAAAGTATTTGTCTGTAGGAGTTTTGCTGATAGTGACAGTCTTGATAATGCCTTTAATTTCTCTGTGAAAAACAGCTTTAACCACCCCAATCTTAGGAATATTCAAGCAGTCTTCAATTAGGGACTTCCAGATAAAAAAATATTCAACTTTCTCTTGTGGTGCGGGCATCTTGAGAGCCACTAATTTAGAACGGGCGTCCTCGCCCGTTCCACAAGATGGATAATTCCCATGCTTGACACAAGGCGAAATCTAGTCTTAGGATATATAAGATACAATTAAAAGCAATAGCTTCGCTACAGCATAGTGGCAGATCGGCTAAGTTTGCGAGACGAGAGCGATCGCCATAAGAACACAAATCCCATAAAAAGATGCTCCACAAGAAAGAAGCTCCTTAATCAGCAAGCAGTTTGTATTAGTGAACTCCACAAATGGCGGCTCTTGGTGGGAACTATCAAATGTGTCCTTTGCAAAACAACACTTTCGTTGTAAAAAAGACAGTATTTACACGCAAAACACAATATAAAATCTTTACTAACGAGTAAGGATTATACGGAGAAAAAAACTCAGTCTGCCTGTGGAAACTATTAAACACGGCAAAATGTGAATAAATTCTTTTTTTCTGCGTCCGTCAAGCGATCGGAAAGCTCTCCATAAATTTTCTGGTTGTTATCGAAAAACAAACGAAGTATAACGGTTAAGATAGAATTATTAAGGCTTGTTTACAGAATTTCTATATTTTCCCAAATTCTGTTACGGCATTAGACCGCCAGATATAAGTTCTAAAATCCCATCTAGAGTTGACGAAACATACTTATGACGCTCCCAATCCGTAACGTCGCAATCATTGCCCACGTTGACCACGGCAAAACATGGCTCAAAAATTCTATCTAATATTTCCTTAGGGATTCCGGTTCCCGTGTCAGATACAGTAAGAGATATGTAGGGACCAACTTTTGCTTCAATATGATTGTAGGCGTATTGTTGGTCGATCCAGAAATTTTTAGCGGAAATCTGTAGAATACCACCTGTTGGCATGGCATCACGAGCATTGATGCTGAGATTCATTAAGACTTGGTGCAATTGAGTTGCATCGCCCGAGATATTCCAAAGATTCGATGTTGGTATATCTGTACGTATTTCTATGGTTTTGGGAAATGTTTGCTTGACAATTTGTTCAATTTCCGAAATTAAACTCTTGACTTGCAAAGGTGTGAATTTACTTTCTAGCCCTCGGGAAAACCACAGCACTTGTTTGACTAAATCTGCCGCACGTCTAATGTTAGTTGCTAATATTGAAAGCCAACGTTGACTTTTGTTATCTGAAAGGTTCTTCTCCAAGAGTTGAACCGTCATCATCATTGGTGTTAGCGCATTGTTAAGGTCATGGGCAATACCGCTTGCTAGTGTTCCCAAGCTTTCCATGCGTTGCGCTCGCAGCAATTGAGTTTCAAACTGTTTTTTCTGTGTAATATCAGTGTTGACAGTTAAGATGGCTTTGACTTGTCCCTCAGAATCCAGCATTGATGTCCAACGACTCGAAACGATGATTTCCTTCCCTTCTTTCGTGATTTGATGTAACTCACCTTGCCAAGAGCCATATTCAGCCAAAGCTTTTTCGATGTTTTGGGGTTGAGATAAATTTTCTGACCGATACAGAAGTGCATTAGCATTTTTACCAAGCGCTTCCTTTGCTTTCCATCCGTAAAGATTTTCAGCCCCTTTGTTCCAAAATTTAATTTGTTGGTTACTGTCGTGGACGAGAATTGCGTCTGTTGTAATATCGAGTAACGCAGCTTGTTCGCTGATTTTCTGTTCTGCTTGCTTGCGTTCTGTTATATCAAGGACAAAACCTACGGTGGTTTGTTGCGACTCTTCCAAAAGAGCACCAGCGACCATCACGGGAACACGGCTTCCATCTTTGCGAATATATTCCTTCTCGAAAGGCGTACAAGCTCCAGAACTGTGTAATTCCGCGATCGCTTTTTCTTCTAAGTGCCAATATTCCGGTGGAGTCATTTTATCCCAACGTAATTTTCCAGATCTCAGTTCTTCTCGTTCATGCCCCACCATCTCGAGAAAGGCATCGTTTGCCTCTGTAATTTTGCCGTTAAGGTCTGCTAAAATAATCCCGATAATATTTGATTCTACCAACCGTCTAAATCGAGCTTCGCTTTTTTGGAGTTTGCAAAACGCCGTATCGAGTTTCTTTTCCGAACGCTTGCGATCGCGGATTTCCTTTTCTAAACGTTCATTTTGTTCCGTGAGCCTTTTTGTTAAATTTCTCAGACGCAGGTGAATCTTCACTCGCGCCAAAACCTCTTCATGCTCTAATGGTTTAGTGATGTAATCGACTGCTCCGACATTTAAACCTTTGACCCTTTCCGTTCTCTCTGTGAGAGCGGTCAAGAAAATCACAGGAATTTCTTGAGTAACAGGATTTATTTTCAAGCGACGGCAAGTTTCAAAACCATCAATTTCAGGCATTAAGACATCTAACAAAATTAAATCTGGCAATGCACATTCTGCCATTTCTATTGCTGCTTCTCCATCTTCTGCAACCAAAACTTTAAAACCCTCATTTTCTAGAAATCTAAATAAAATTTCTAAATTAATCGGTGTATCATCGACAATTAAAATTACACCTTTTTCCTCTTTACAAAAATTCATTTTTCCTCTTGAATATCAAAATATTTTTTCAATTTTTTAGCTTCAATTGATATCTTGTCTGAAACCATCTCAATGTCTGATTTCCTGAAATTACCTACGATTAAAAATCAAAAAATGTCATTCAAATTTATGTAAATTCTAGCAAATAGTCGCAGTTATAAAGTAGAGGTAATACCTAAAATTTCACTACTATAAATGTTATCTACTATACCTATTTTTCTTTGACTCCCTTCTAACCAGAAGATTACCTAAAGAGGTATCTATTGGTGGGCAGTGCCCACCCTACAAAAATCGGAAATTTTAGAGCGGAATGGGAGTAGTATTGCCTTGTTAGAGTGGCAATTACTCCTTTGACAAAAAGTTTAATCTTTGTAGTTCATGAAACTTTATAAATTCCAATGACTTGATAATATCTTCTAAAGAGCTTAGCAGTCAAAGAGTATGAGTTTCTAGAAATTAATTTCTATTATCATACTTAATGACGTTGGTGCATGATATAACACCAACGCACCCTATAAATATTAGCGATTTTATGCATGAGTTGGGAATTACTCAAAATATTGTAACAATTGTGTCCGAACACGCCAAAGGGACAAAAGTAAGACGAGTATTACTAGAAATTGGTAAACTTTCAGCCATTATGCCTGAGGCTGTAAAATTTTGTTTTGATGTTTGTACTCAAGGGACTATTTTAGAAGGTGCAAAGTTAGAAATTTTGGAAATTCCCGGATTAGCACATTGTTGTCAATGCGGAGCAGAAATTCCTTTAGAAAAGCCCTATGGTCATTGTCAGTGTGGCAGTATACATTTTAATTTAATAGCAGGTACAGAATTGAAAATAAAAGAAATAGAAATTGAAGAAGCTAGCTATCCGATGTAGTAGGCAGAATCAGTGCCGCTCGAAATATTTCTTCACTGTATTTACTCTTGACTTTTTTCTTACCTATGTGTGTAACCTGCGGTTGTTCCGATAACACTGAAGCTAAAATTACTAATCTTGAAACAGAAGAAATACAAGTAATGACGAGTAACGGAAAGGCGCACCCACATTATCATACTCATACCTTACCCGATGGTACAGTCATCACCCATTCTCACAGCGACCACCCAACAGAACCATTTCACGTTCATGCCAAATTACACGGCACAACTATATCCTTAGAGCAAGATATTTTAGGCAAAAATAACCTGATAGCAGCACAAAATCGAGGATGGTTCAAAGGTCGAAATATTCTAGCTTTAAATCTCATGAGTTCTCCTGGTGCAGGAAAGACAACTTTGTTAACGAGAACTATTAACGATTTAAAACATCAGTTGGCTATAAGTGTCATTGAAGGTGACCAAGAAACCGCTAATGACGCCAAAAAAATTCAAGAAACAGGCTGTAAGGTTGTACAAATCAACACTGGAACAGGCTGCCATTTAGAAGCAGCAATGGTAGAACGGGGGTTACAACAACTCAGCCCTCCGTTAAATTCGGTTGTGATGATTGAGAACGTGGGTAACCTAGTGTGTCCCGCCTTGTTTGATTTGGGTGAAAATTCCAAAGCCGTGATTCTCTCAGTGACGGAAGGAGAAGATAAACCAATAAAATACCCCCATATGTTCCGTGCCAGCGACGTTATGATTTTGACAAAAATTGATTTGCTGCCTTACGTACAGTTTGACGTTCAGCGTTGTATAGAGTATGCCCAGCAAGTCAATCCTCAAATTCGGATTTTTCAGGTTTCTGCATTGACTGGCGCTGGGCTTGAAAATTGGTATGGCTGGTTGTTGGAACAAGTTTCTTTGAACAGTTAATAGTACAGTGTAGAGACGTAGCACGCTACGTCTCCAATCTTATCTGAACCGTATTGATAACTGTCTACAGCCAATCTCTATAAGCTGATATTTCATTTACACTAACTTCTATCGGTGCTCCTTTCCCAAAAGGAGGATGAACCGTGATTTTTGCGTTACTAGCAAACCTCTCTAGCCTATTCCCAATTTGTGGAATATTACTGACTATATGCCAATAAGTGACTATGTCAGGGCAATCAATAACCAGGGTCAAAATACCGTCATTTGTTGTAATATACCACTGACAACTGTACAACAAGGCTCTTGTAATCTGGTCGCAGGCTTCAAAGAAGCATCTGCCGGTAGAGCGTTCAAGCTGCCAACGCAGGATTCTATCAATTTGCGTTGCTTCAGTTGGTGGCATATCTTCCGGAGGAAGGAAGGGTTTCTTCATCATAATCTTGGGGATTGTTAGTAGTTAGTGGTCAGGGGTTAGTGTTAGTTGTCAAAAATCACTGCTAACTACTAATGACCAACCACTAACCATTTTCTCAGACATAGTTCCGCACTTCTTGGTTGTAGCGCGTCAAACTTTCTAGGTTCTTTTGCAGTATTAAAGATAAAGGTTTGAGTGCCAGTTTCCCTAAATTTAGTTCATCCTGAAATCTTTTAATGCGATCGCGACAAGTTGCAACATCACCAATGATTGAGTTTTCGATTAAATAGTCCTCATCAAAGCAGATGTTGGTGCGGTCAAAAGGTTTCAGATTTTTATTTGGGCTGTTCTGCATAACTTGAGCAGCGTTAGCTTTCATCTTCATACTAAATTTTTTGATGAAAGGTAAAGCTTCACTGACTGCTTCATCACAAGTCTTACCGACATAAAAGAAGCGTGCCAGCATCAAATCTTCAGCACCACTAGAATTTAAGGCACGATATTTGGCAACTGTAGCCTTCAATCTTGTTAGGGAAAACGGAGGTCCTCCCATTAAGCCAAAGGAATGTTTTGCGGCAAAAGCGATACCATCGTCATCACCGCTTGCTATGTAAACTGGAATTCTCTGTTGTAATGGTTTTGGGTGAATTGTCAGGCTAGAGCACTGAAAATATTTCCCATTGAACGATACATTCGTTTCGTACAAAAGCTTGTGAATCAACGCCGTTGCTTCAAGCATAATAGGACGAGATTCACTCATAGAGATGGCGAAATGCTTGTTTTGTTCTGGAAACGGCCCTCCTTTGGCTACTCCAAATAAGAGTCGTCCATTACACAAATTGTCTAGCGTAGCAATGTCTTCTGCCACTCGAATAGGATTATGAAAGGGCAACAACACTGCTGCTGAACCCAGTCGAATTCTTGACGTCACACCTGCTAAGTGCGCCATCAATAATAAAATTGACGGGTTGAGATTGGATTCGTTAAAATGATGTTCTGCAACCCAGGCTTCTTCAAAACCCAGGCTTTCCGCATGTTTCACCAGCATGACTTGCTCTTCAATAGCAAGACGGGAGTTCTGGTGATGGTTTTCGTAGTTACAGAAAAGTCCAGTTTTCATTGCAAGCGTTATTTTTTCTTCCTAGGTTGAAACCCAGTGCAAATCCAACCACAAGCGCGGATGTGCGTCTTTAAGCTTAGACATTGGATCGCGCAGCAATCGCGTTGCATTTAGGAAAACTACCTGAACCAGCCCCATGTTTTCTGCAACCTCTCGAAGTATTTCTTTTTGAGATTGCACATGATGCATGATATCTTCAGAGCAATAAATACCTAAATATAGCAACCGTTTGGGAGGCCGTCCCCAGTAAGTAGAGATAACTTTTACATAACAACCGTCTAGTAGCTCCCCTACTTTTGGGTAATAGTGATTGACGACCCTGAGAAATTCTTGGGCTAGGATGTCTTCACTAATCATTACGACACGTGATTTTTGTAGGGATTATATCACTTTCTTTAATATAACATACATTTGTTATATTAATATGACAAATATTGAATTTTTGACTAAATTAAGAATTCAAATAAAGTATGAAAGATGAAATATAAAGTATGAAGGATGAAGGATGAAATATAAAGTAAACCCCACCAATAAATTGAGGGGCTTGTATCCATATATCAACCTATTTTTCATCGTTTATACTTTATCCTTTATCCTTCATACTTTTTTTCACCTGATATTGCGTTCTGATACCAAAACCTCAGCCACCAGATATGGCAAATCTTTGAGATCGGTGTGACCTTCTGAGCCAGAGATAGGAGAGACAAATATATAGTTTGGGTCACAGGCTCCAGTATCGTAGACTTGGATATACCATTTATCAGGAAAACCTGCTACACAGATTTCTACAATATACCAAGATTGACCAATAAGGCGAGAATTAACAATGACAAACCACTCTCTGTCCTCATCTGAGATATTCCACTCAGCCATGAGAAACTCTAACGCGATTTGTGCTGCGTGAGTTTCTGTTAATAACATTGTTACTCCTGCGCTGCTTCTGCTGAATTTGGAATTTGAGGATAGAGTCCTAGTTGTTTAGAAAGCTCGCGTGCAACATGAATGAGAAACTTGGCACCATCTTGATTGCCTTGGTGTGCAAATCCAGTTGCCACTTGCAACATTGTCTGTATTAAGCCAGCATCAATTAATTCTAAATGAGCTTCTAAAACTTCGGGTTCTTGACCATTAGGACAACGCAGCAGTTGGTCAATGAGGTTGAAATATAAGTTTTGACGTTGTTCTGCAGTTTCTTCCGAAATTGGTTCTGTGATTGGTTCTGACATAATCTTTTATTACTCTATGTTTTGTTGCCAAACTCTTTCCAGCATTTCTACTTGTTGCTGAAAAATAGCAGTACGGTAAATAAGATATCTATCGTACAAAATAACGAACACTCCTACCAAGATAGGAAAAAATAAGAAAAAAAATTGTATTATTCTAACAATTCGGTATTTTTCAATTGGATTTAGGGATGATTTTGTAAATTTAGTATCAAATAGTTGAAATTGAGATTTATCCGAGTAAGAATTCCTACTTTTTTGCATGGGTACTAATTTAGCTTTGCTTTCATAGTTCTGCTCGGCTTCACAACCTAATGCCCGTGTTTGCACTAAATCTATGTGTTCTTCCCAAATCATGCCAAACACAACTATTTCTGGAGAAAGCACTATTAAAGTTACTAAAAAAACTGTGAAAACCCGAACAATTCTAGACTTCATATAACAGTTAGTAGTTAGTAGTCTGTAGTTTGTAGTTAATAGTTAATGCTTAACTGTTTTAAGAAGCCCCCCCTAGTTCCTCAGCTTTCGCCTTAGAATATAGGGGGGTAGAGGGGAATCTCTGCGTAAATCCTATAGCTTTTATATCAGGAGTGTTGGTGCAGAATAGTTTTACTCAACGGGATCAAATTAATTAAATTAATTAGGGCTGTACTCAAAGTCTGGAATCATTACTAGATAAACTTTTTAAGAATTTTCTGGGTAAAGGGTGCTAGATTTTTGGCTGACGGGTACTAGCCTTTATGAAATGAGGTGCTGGCATTTGTGTACTCAAGTTTTTCTTCTATGCACTCATTCGCTACAGCTTTATCTAAGTCGGTACAAATAATGTGAACTGGTAAGGGTCGTTCTTTGATATTCGTCGTTCGTCATTTGTCTTAAACAAAGGACAAAGGACAAAGGACAAAGGACTCTCAAGATAGTGATATTGAATTCTGCCCACTTACTTAAATGTCTATTTTTAGGAGCGGATTGATGCGGATTGCTCGTGATGTGACAGAACTTATTGGACGGACTCCTCTAGTTCAGTTGAACAAAATCCCTCAGTCTGAGGGTTGTGTGGCTCGGATTGTGGTGAAATTGGAAGGCATGAATCCGGCGGCGTCCGTAAAAGACCGTATTGCTGCGAGTATGGTAAAAGCAGCAGAAGAGAGAGGGTTGATTGAGCCGGGAAAAAGTATTTTGGTCGAGCCTACATCCGGTAATACGGGAATTGGGCTGGCTATGGTAGCAGCGGCGCGGAACTACAAATTGATTCTGACTATGCCTGAAACAATGAGTTTGGAACGACGCGCTATGCTGCAGGCTTATGGTGCTTCTTTGGAGCTGACACCGGGAACTGAGGGTATGGGAGGGGCAATTCGCAAAGCAGAAGAAATTGTTGCCAACACTCCCGGTGCTTTTATGTTACAACAGTGTCATTTGTCATTGGTCATTGGTCATTTGTCATTTGTCATTGGTCATTGGTCGTTGGTTATTGGTCATTTGTCGTTGGTTATTGGTCATTGGTCGTTGGTCATTGGTCGTTGGTCGTTGGTTATTGGTCATTGGTCGTTGGTTATTGGTCGTTTGTCGTTGGTTATTGGTCGTTTGTCGTTGGTTATTGGTCAATGGGAAGTGGGGGTAGTTCATGAAATCTGCTTCAAGCGGTATCCCAGACCGTGAACTGTCTCAATCAAATCTTCTGGGGCGGCTACAGCTCGCAGTTTCTGACGTAAAGCTTTGATGTGAGCCTTAACTGTATCCTCTTCTGGGGGGTTTTCACTGTTCCATAAATTTTCCAAAATAACCGCACGGCTGAGAACTCTGCGTCCATTGCGGAGTAATAGCTCTAGCAGACTAAATTCTTTGGGAGTTAACTGCAAAGGAACATTAAGATATGTGACTTCGTAGGTACTGGGATTGAGGAGTAAGCCACCCCACATGAGAACGGGGGTAGAGGCAAAACTTCCCCGCCGTAATAAAGCACGGATACGAGCTAATAATTCTTGCAAATCGAAGGGTTTGACGACATAATCATCTGCACCTGCGTCTAACCCGTTCACTTTATCCGTCTTGGTATCACAGGCTGTTAGCATTAGTATGGGTAAGTTATGACCTTGCTGGCGCAAGCGCTGACAAAGACTGATACCGTCTAGCATGGGAAGCATGATATCAAGCAAAATCAAGTCGTAGGCTATCATCTTCACCTGTTTCCAAGCAGATTCGCCATCTTTCACTAAATCTACTACGTAAAGCTGATCCGTTAAAGCTTCACATAAAGCTTCTGCTAAGCGACTATCATCTTCAACAAGCAACATTCGCATATCAACTACAAAGAAATATTGAAAAAATCTTAGTTCAAAAATCAGGGAATGCTATCAATCATCATATAAATTTTAGAGAGTTCCTGCTGTGTTGCAAATGAAATGGTTGATAGAAAGAAAAATTCTAACTTGTGGATTTGGACTTGCTGTACTCATTCTCGCTGTTGTTAATACTGTGTCATATCAAAACACAGCAAAGCTGTTTACCAGGCAAAAACAAGTAGAGTCTTCCTACGAAGTTTTGCAAAAAGTTAGAGATATATTAACTACACTAAGAGATGCTGAGAGAGCAAGACGTGGTTATATTATTACAGGCAAACAATCTTATCTAGAAACTTACGACACCGCTATTCAAAGTATTAATACTGAATTTAAAGAAGCTCGAAGCGCTACTGCTTATAGTTACAAACAACAACAGAAGCTCAATCTTATTGAACCTCTTATAACTGAAAGAGTTAACTTAATCAAGAAATCAATTCAATTATACAAACAAAATCGATATGATACCACAAATCAAATAGCCCTGACCGATAAAGGTTTAATGCTCCACGACCAAATTTGGCGTATTATTGCTGAAATTGAAAACGAGGAGCAGTTACTATTACAGCACCGCAGAGCAGAATCAGAGCAAAGTTTTCAATTCACAACAACGATGACGATCGCTGGTTCCTGTTTTAGCTTTGGGCTATTGTTTGCCATTTACTCACTCCTTCAGGAGCAAATTTGCCAACGACAGCAATTAGAAAAGGTTTTAAGAGAAAGCAAAAAAAGATACCGGAAATTATTTGAAGTTAATCCCCATCCTTTATGGGTTTACGATTTGGAAACTCTCAAGTTTTTAGTTGTCAATGAAGTTGCTGTTAAACAGTATGGTTACTCTCAAGCAGACTTCTTATCTATGACGATTAAGAACATTTTTCCACCAGAAGATATTTCAAAGGTTCTTAATAGGATTTTGCAACTCTCCTCAGAATTTAAGCAAGTGGCGATCGAGAGACATCAAAAGCAGGATGGTACCTTAATTGATGTTGAAGTCACCTCCCACGAACTTATTTTCAGAGGAAGACTGGCAAGATTAGTACTTGCTCGAGACATCACTTTAGAAAAACAAGCACGAGAGGCAGCAGAAATCAGGCGAAACTTGGAAAAAGAACTAGAAATGCACGAACTCAAAACTCGCTTTTTTTCTATGGTGTCTCATGAATTCCGTACTCCTTTGAGTACTATTTTAATCTCAGCCCAGGTTCTGGAAAACTCTAAAGAATGGTCGGAAGAAAAAAAGCGAAAAAACCTCCAGCGAATTCAATCTTCTGCTAAAACAATGACACAGCTGTTAACAGATATTCTTACTCTTACTAGAGCAGAAGCCGGAAAATTAGAGTTTAAGCCCCAACCTCTCAATTTAGAGGAGTTTTGTTATTTAATCGTGGAAGAAATCCAATTTAGTACCCGTGCTCAACAAGAGATAATTTTTGTGAATAATTCTTGGGAAAAAATAGCTTGTATGGATGAAAAACTTCTCCGTTCAATTATCGGCAATTTACTTGATAACGCTATCAAATATTCGCCTCCTGATAGGCAAATATACTTTACCCTTACAAAGGAATCAGGACAGGCTATTTTCCAGATTAGTGACCGAGGAATTGGAATTGCTCAAGAAGAAAAAGAACAATTGTATCAAGCTTTCCAAAGAGGTAAAAATGTGGGTGATATCCCTGGAACGGGATTGGGTTTGGCTGTTGTGAAAAAATGTTTAGAATTGCATGAGGGAACTATCACTTTGGAAAGTCAACTTGGGATTGGAACTACGTTTACCGTTTCACTTGCCTGGAAACAAGACTGTTTTGAACCAGGAACAGTGCCGAGACAGGGATTCCTTAAGGATATCTGTATGCCTGAGACTAAGACAAACCAAGTACAGTATTTCCTCAAAAAAGATGAATAAAAACCGAGCAACTAAAATTTTAGGATATACTGACGCCATATCTTCAGGAGTGTCACTATGGCGAGCCAACGCTTGAGCAAACTGCTGAGTTTCAGTTTTGTCAGTTTGTGTTTCTGCTTTGGTATTGGTATCGGGTTATTCATTCGTTTTGGTCAGTTACAGCAAACGCAAGCTGCCACGACATCCACAGATACCTTGCCAGTACCTTTCTCAATTCCAGAGTTCCCAACATCAGATACCATCACCATCCAAGCTGTTGGAGATATTATCCCCGGAACAAATTACCCTACCAATAAACTTAAGCGCGATCGCAACCAGTTACTCCCAAAATCAGTGCGAGCATATTTACAAAGAGCCGATCTTCTCTTTGGCAATTTTGAAACCAGCTTAACAAACCACCCCTACAGTGCCAAGGATATCACGCGAGGGCGGGTTTTTGCTTTTCGTTCCCCACCTTCATATGCTCAACTTTTTGCTGATGTTGGGTTTGATGTCATGAACATAGCAAACAATCATGCGCGAGATTTCGGGTTAGTGGGACTCCGAGATACTGTCAAGCATCTTAAAGCCGTAGGTATAGACACATTAGGTCACAAAAATCAAATTCTTGTATTAGAACTTGACAATGTTCGGGTTGCGATGATTGGCTTTGCGCCCTATGAATATTACAACTCCATCCACGATTTAGAAACAGCCACAGCACTGGTACAAGAAGCAAGAAGAAATGCAAACATTGTCATTGTCTCCATGCATTCGGGTGCAGAAGGAACGGGGGCATTGCATGTTAAAAACAAAACCGAGTATTTCTATGGCGAAAACCGAGGAAATTCCATCTTATTTGCTCGGACAATGATTGATGCAGGAGCAGATTTAGTCCTGGGACACGGACCTCATGTTCCGCGAGCAATGGAAATTTATAATAACAAACTTATCGCATACTCTCTAGGCAATTTTCTAGGATACCGAACTCTATCTACAGCAGCCCAAACAGGTTACTCAATGATTTTAGAAGTCAAGTTCAACTCTCAGGGAGATTTGGTATCGGGTAAAATTATTCCCGTTCGTTTGGATCGGCAAGGCATTCCTCGTATCGATCCCAGTTTTCGCACAGTGGGGCTTTTGCGTTATTTAATTGATAAAGATTTTCCTAACAAACAGGTGAAAATTGATAAGAAAGGTGGGATTGTAGTCGAGAATAGCGATTTAGTCGCGGAAAAGGAATAGGCACGGTGGGCAGTGCCTACAAAAATCGGTCATTTTAGAGCGTCCAAGGAGTCATTCTACTTACAACGCCTGTTTTAAAGCTTCCCGATTTAACACCTGATTTAACTTCCCACTGCGATAACCTTCCAAATCAAGGGTTACGTAGGTAAAACCAAATTCTTGAAATGCAGAAACGACTGGCTGCAAATCAGTCTTCAACACAAATTCCTTGATTTGTTCTGGTGGCAATTCTATCCGCGCCGTATCTCCCTCAGAACGTACTCGCAAATTGTTATAACCTAACTTTCTTAAGTAGATTTCTGCCCTCCCCACGCGCTGTAGCTTAGCTACAGTAATCTCTTCGCCGTAAGGAAAGCGCGAACTCAGGCACGGTTGTGCGGGTTTATCCCACCAAGGCAAACCCAGTTCTTGGGAAAGTTGCCGAACTTCAGCTTTAGTGATACCAACTTCTGCTAGGGGAGAACGGGCACCTCTTTCCTTTGCCGCCTGAATTCCCGGACGGTAATCGTGTAAATCATCGGCATTCACTCCATCCACTACATATGGATATCCCAATGCAACCGCAAGTGGCTTGAGTGTATCGTGCAGTTCGCTCTTACAAAAATAGCACCGATTCACGGGATTAGAGGTGTAATTGGGATTTTCCATTTCGTGTGTTTCGATGATTTTATGAGGAATCCCAATAGTTGCTGCTTGAACCTTGGCATCTTCCAATTCTTCTGGTAATAACGACGGGGAAACAGCTGTGACAGCCAAAGCACGTTCGCCCAAAACATCATATGCTACCTTGGCTATCAACGTACTATCCACACCACCAGAGTAGGCAATCAATGCCTTCTCCATCTCTAGAAAAATACTTTTGAGTTCCTGAAGTTTTTTTACCAGCATCATTTTGTTCACTTGCGCCCATGATAGCACCCAACTATCCCCATTTTAGTTGGGCAACCAACAAAATGAAGTCAATTGAGCTTGGGCGCTATCGCTGCAGCCTTTTGCGCGGATCGCGATAATATTCTCTAGATAGTGCTGAAAGATTGTATATGATGCCAAAATTATGGATTTACAACTAGCTCAATTAATAGTTAACGGTATTGCTGTGGGAAGTATTATTGCTTTGGCAGCAGTGGGACTAACGCTGACTTACGGAATTTTACGCTTATCTAACTTTGCCCACGGTGATTTTTTAACATTAGGGGCTTATCTGACGTTCCTACTAAATACGGTATTTAGGATAAATATTTGGTTGTCTGTGGTAGTGGCGGCAGTGGGGACAGTTGCCGCAATGATTTTATCAGAAAAGTTGTTGTGGTCAAGAATGCGCTCTATTCGTGCCACATCTACGACATTCATTATTATCTCCATTGGGTTAGCTTTATTTATCCGCAATGGCATTATCTTTATTTGGGGGGGAAGTAATAAAAATTACGACCTACCCATTAGCCCTGCTTTAGATATAGGTGGCTTAAAAGTACCGCAAAATCAAATTTTGGTCTTGTTCTTGGCTATACTAGCTATTCTGGCGCTGCACTACCTTCTGCAAAACACCAAAATTGGCAAGGCAATGCGGGCTGTTGCTGATGATTTGGATTTGGCTAGGGTTTCTGGTATTAATGTTGACCAAGTTATTTTGTGGACTTGGGTGATTGCTGGGTGTCTGACATCTCTTGGCGGCAGTATGTATGGCTTGATTACGGCTGTGCGCCCAAATATGGGATGGTTTTTGATTCTACCGTTGTTTGCATCAGTCATTTTGGGAGGTATTGGCAATCCCTACGGTGCGATCGCTGGAGCTTTTATCATAGGTATTGCCCAGGAACTGAGCACTCCTCTGCTGGGTTCTCAGTATAAACAAGGTGTAGCACTCTTTATCATGATTTTAGTGCTCCTCCTTCGTCCCAAAGGCTTGTTTAGAGGCACTATTTAACTATCAGTAGAGGCAACAGCCAACAGTCAATAGTTAATCGTGTTTGGACTGTTAACTGTTGACCATTGGCTGTTGACTCTCGATTAATGACTATGGATTAATCAAATGGAAGTAAATTGCTGCCACCAAAATGTTACCTGCTAATAAAACGAGGCTAACTGCAGTACGAAAAGGAAAGGGTGGTTTAGCTCCTGTTTTAGCAACATCAGTGCCAACTTTTTTCTCAGCTGGTGCGAACTTAGCTTCAGCAGTCATTGCTTGCTCTCCTAATTTTAAAGACTTATTAACAAATACCAAAGAGCGGTGATATACAGCAAAATTCGTTAGAAATATTTGTCAGCCACTCCTAGGATTGGCAGGAGTACGTCCCTAGATTGCTCCAAGGCTCCCGATCTCACTGACAAAGGTTTACCGCTCTTGATGGGAAACGCCATAGAGATTCCTATTTCCCTATTTTTGGGGAATTTTGCATGAATGTTAAGCTAAAAGACACAAAATGTATCACTTCTGCTTGCTACTCGTTGCAGTTTTTGACACTCCCCACGGATAAATCCGGGGGATTCTAGCATCACTGACGCTCTTTGCTTTTGCAGGTCTTGCGACCAACAGAAGTAGGGATCGCATCTCCACTAGCGTTACTTCCGGGTTGCCCACCCGTAGCACCGCAGTTTCTTTCGGAGGGAAACCCCCCTCCGAACTGCTCGTTTGCACGACTGAGAATTACTTTGGCGGCGTTCACATCCCGTTGCTCAATGTGTCCGCAATGAGGACAGGAGTGAGTGCGAGTGCTGAGAGTTTTATACACTGTTGCACCGCACTTTGAACACTCCTGAGAAGTGCCGTGAGGGGGAATAGCAATTACCTCACGCCCAAACTTTTCACCAAAGTATTCGAGCCAACGGCGGAACAAATACCAAGAGGCATCGCTAATACTCTTGGCTAGCTTGTGGTTTCTCACCATGCCCGAAATATTCAAGTCTTCCAAGACGACCTTAGCGTTAGCCAGGGTTAAGTTACGCGCAAGTCTCAAAGCGTGTTCGTTCCTTTGTCTTGTTACTCTTAAATGTTTTCGAGCATAAACACCACGCGCTTTCTTCCTACCAGATGACCCTTTCTTCTTTTTGTAAATCAAGCGCTGTACCCGTTTAATATCTTTCTCGGCTTTGCGAAGATATATTGGGTTTTCTTCATGATTGCCGTTGCTATCAGAATAGAAATACTCCAATCCTACGTCAATACCAATCTCAGATTTAGTGGCAGGAGCTTGCTGTTGATTATCAACAGAAACACAAAATTGCACGTAGTAGCCATCTGCACGACGCACAATTCTAACTCTTTTGATTAGCTCAACTGGATATGTATGGATATCCCATTTACCTAAGAGTTTGAGTGTACCAATACCTTTTTTATCAGTAAAGGTAATGCGACGTTTTGATGGGTGCAGCTTCCATCCCGATGTCTTGTATTCAACACAACGGCTATGTTTTTTGAATCTTGGATAGCTCTTTTTACCTGGCTTGTTGTTCTGACAATTATCAAAAAATCTCTTGATAGCCCGTTCTACGTTTTCTACCGATGCTTGGCAAGCATGACTGTTTAAGTCTTTAACAAATTCAAACTCCGCTCTCAACTGAGTGTTGTACTGGTACAGTTCTTTTTTACCTACACCACGATTATCCATCCAATATCTCAATACTTTATTACGCACAAATTGACTCGTGCGGATAGCTTCATCTATAGCTTTTGATTGGCTTGGTTTCGCGACTGCTTTGTATTCCAGTACCAACACTCTTGAATTTGGTCATTTGTCATTGGTCATTGGTCATTTGTCATTTGTCATTTGTCATTGGGTATAGGACATTGAGCATGAGTTATCCGATACCTCACTCCCTCACCCCCTCACCCCCTCACTCCCTCACTCCCTCACCCCCCTTTAAAATGTTTACCCTTTTCTACCGCAACCGCCAACTTCTATTTCTCACCTTGACACTGATTGTTGTCTGGGGACTATCTTCTTTCTTTGCGCTTCCTCGTTTAGAAGATCCGGAAATTACTCAGCGCTTTGCGACAGTCACAACCTTATTTCCAGGAGCAAGTGCTGAACGAGTTGAAACGTTAGTGACAGAGCCAATAGAGCAGGAATTATCTGAGATTGAAGAGGTAAATACCTTAGAATCTCGCTCTGATAATGGAATTTCAAGTATTACCATAAACCTGAAAGAAACCGTTAAAGATGTTGATAAAGTTTGGGCAAAGATTCGCAGTCAGATTAATGATGTAGTTCCGCAACTACCACCAGGAGCATCACAGCCAAAGTACGAAGACCTAGAAGTAAAGGCAAATGCCCTGATTGTCGGTTTGACTTGGGAGAGAAATACCCCTGCTAACTATGCAGTTCTGCGTAGGTGGGCAGAAACGTTAGAAGATAGAATTCGAGCACTTAATGGCACTGACAAAGTGGAATTATCCGGAGATCCACACGAAGAAATCAGAGTCGAAATCAGTACGGCTGATTTGGCAAGAATAGGATTAACTGCCGAACAATTATCCCAGCAGATTCAGGCTAGTGATGCTAAGGTCAGCGCCGGACAACTCCGCAGTAAAACTGATGAACTGTTGTTTGAAGTTGCAGGAGTTTTAGACTCTCTCGATCGCATTCGCAACATTCCCATTCGTACAAGTACTTCAGGACAAGTCACACGTTTGAGTGATATTGCCCAAGTTAGTAAAGGTATTGTTGAACCAGCCAATAGTTTGGCGTTTATTTCTGGTAAACCGGGTGTGATTGTTTCGGCTACGGTTGAGTCAGCAATGCGAGTCGATGGCTGGGCGGAGTCAGCACGTAAAGCTCTCAAAAAGTTCCAATCCGAACTACCTAGTGGTATTGGTGTCAAGATTATTCTTGACCAAAGCCATTACGTACAAATCCGTATTCAAGGGGTCATTCAGGAATTGGTCACTGGCTCATTACTGGCACTGCTTGTGATTCTATTTCTCATGGGTTGGAGGTCTGCTTTAGTAGTGAGTGCAACTTTGCCCGTGACCACCCTGTTTGTGTTTGGAGGTATGAGTGTCTTGGGAGTTCCCTTGCATCAGATATCGATGACGGGATTGATTATAGCTATTGGGTTATTAATTGATAATGCCATTTGCATGACAGATGAGATGCAAATTCGACTGCATGAGGGCATGAAAATAGAGGAAGCCATCGTTGACAGCGTGCGTCACATAGGTGTTCCCCTACTGAGTTCAACAATAACAACAGTACTAGTATTTTTACCAATTGCTCTAGCTCCCGGTGGTACGGGTGAATTCACAAATACTATAGGATTTAATGCGATTCTGGGGCTGTTAGGGTCACTTTCGATCTCACTCACTATTCTGCCTGCATTGTTAGGGTTACTACATAGGTGGAGACACAATCTCCGAATCCCAACTTGGCTGGAACAAGGTTTTTCCCATCCTAAATTGACCCAAATTTATCGATGGACATTGCGGAAAACATTCAGCAGACCCATGCTTGCGGTTAGTCTAGCGCTGATTTTGCCAGTGACTGGGTTTAGTCTCAGTTTTCATCTCAAGCAGCAATTCTTTCCTTCTGCAGGTAGAGACCAGTTTTATGTGGAATTTGAATTTCCCAATCAAACTGCTTTAAGCCAAACACAAGCCCAAGTCTTACAGGCACGGGATTTAATCCTTAAGCATTCTAACACTGCTGATGTCCATGTACTGGTAGGAGAAAGCGCTCCAACCTTCTACTACAATGTCATTGGTAAGCGGGAAAATGCTGCCAACTATGCTCAAGCATTGGTGCAAATGCAACCGAATGTTTTGCCCGGTTCAACTATTCATACCTTGCAGGACGAGTTGGATCGAGCATTGCCAAACGCCCAAGTTCTTGTACGACAGCTTGAGCAAGGACCTGGAGTTGATGCACCAGTTGAAATTCGTTTATACGGACCGGATTTAGAAAAACTTCGGGAACTAGGTAACCAAATTCGAGGAGAACTAGCCCAGATTCCAGACGTGATTCATACTCGCGCTAGCTTATCAGAAGCCCAACCCAAACTGGAAGTCCGAATCGATGAAGAACAAGCACGATTGGCGGGGCTTGACAGGAGCGCGATCGCCCGCCAGTTAGACACAAACCTTGAAGGGATCGCTGGAGGTTCTGTACTGGAAGCGACAGAAGAATTACCTGTGAGAGTGCGGGTGTCTGACTTCAATCGTAGCAACTTAGATCAAATTGCTACCCTCGATTTATTGCCTAACAAAGGCGCATCTGGAGACAACAGCCAAACTATTCCCCTCGCATCTGTTGGTGACATTCAACTGGTTCCAGATTTAGCAGTGATTCCCCGACGCAATGGACAACGTGTTAATATTGTCCAAGGCTTTATCAAAGCGGGAACGCTTCCTTCGGTCGTTGTATCTGAGTTTCAAAAGCGGTTGCTCTCAGGAAAAATAAAGTTTCCTCCTGGCTACTCGTTCGAGTTTGGTGGAGAAGCTGAAGAACGCGGTACTGCAGTCGTGAATTTGTTATCCACAGTTGGAGTGTTGGGGTTGCTCATGACAGCCACGCTGGTTTTAACCTTTAACTCGTTTGCTCTGGCTGGAAGCATCGCCATCATCGCATTACTTTCAGTAGGGTTAGGGCTGTTAGCTCTATGGGTATCTGGCTACCCCTTTGGTTTTACAGCAATCCTCGGCACCATTGGACTTATCGGTATTGCAGTTAATGAAGCGACTGTTGTTTTAGCAGCCTTGCAGGCTGACTCTCAAGCAAGTTTGGGCGATCCTAAAGCCGTGCAAGAAGTTGTTGTTCACTCTACCCGCCACATGATTGCTACAACCATCACGGATACGGCTGGCTTTACACCACTTTTGTTTGACCCAACAGGTTTCTGGAATCCTCTGGCAATTGTGATTGCTGGTGGTTTGTTTGGTGTAACTGTCCTCTCGCTGTACTTCGTTCCCTCAGTATACCTGCTCTTAAGTCGCAGGAAAGGATTTGCCCGAAGCCATTCCCACAAAATCAACAATTTAAAAACAGCGCATTAAGCTTTCATCTTTCCCAGTCACCTAAAATCTTCTCTGCATCTTGACAAAGAATCTCATGGTATTGACCGTTGCTAGCGAGCAACCCTCCCCACTGATTTATATCACCAGTGTTGTACTGCAGTGGGGAGCCGTCAAAATGAGTGTATTTTCCACCCGCTTCTGTCAAAATCAGTTCTGGGGCGGCTATATCCCAATCTTTCGGTGCAGACTTGCCAGATAGTGAAATGTAAACATCTGCCCGTTGTTCCACAATTGTGGCGATTTTACATCCCACACTGCCCACAGCTTTCTGATTTTGACATGGTAGTTGTTGCAGCAGGTAATCAAGTCTTTCATTGCGGTGAGAGCGACTGACAACTACTGTTAAATCCTCAATACGTTCCCGTGATGATACTTGTAACTGCAAAGCTTGCCCATCGCGTGTTTCTACAAATGCACCGCCGCCTTTGATTGCATAATACAGCTTTTCTGACTCTGGAACAGCAACCACGGCTAGCACCGGGCGTGTTTCTTTGACTAAGGCAATATGAATGGCATACTCCCCAGTTTTTTCAATGAAGTCTCGCGTCCCGTCTAAAGGATCTACGATCCAAACCCATTCCCGTTTTGCTTGTTCGCCTGTGTACGTCTCTTCGGAGATATAAGCAAAATCTTCCGTTCCCAAAGCGGCTTGTAGTTTCTCTACAATGTGTTGGTTTACAGCTATATCTGCTGCTGTTACGGGTTCATTCTGCTTGTATTGCACGTTTAAATTGCGATCGCCTGTTTGGTGATAGTATGACTGCAGTATATCTGCTGCTTCCCAACCAATGGGACGAACTATAGTTAGTATTTCTTGTAAATCTTTCATCGATTTTAGGTTACGCTTCCTTATGAGTCCATCCAACGGCGCGTGCCAAAAAACTGACAGGCGAAAGACGCAACACGAGATGCTTGCTCAAGTGCAGTCGTGAAACTTTCCTGTAAGATGTAGTGACAAAACGCACCGTGAAAAATATCTCCAGCCCCCAGTGTATCAACAGAACGAACAGGCGGCACATTTAAAATACCAGCCTTGCCCTTTGTCAGATACTGAATGGGTTTTTCCCCGTGAGTGATAGCGATATGGGAAATACCCTGTTCGCTAAGATACGCAAAAATCTCTTCCTTCCCATCGCATTGCGGGGGATGAAAATTGGCAGAACAAATGGCATAATCCCCAAAGGGTAATATTTTTTCAAACCCTGGTTTCCAACTACCACCATCGATAACAACAGGGATATTATTGGATTTAGCGATTTGAGCGATCGCACTTCCAACTGCCATCTGATGCCCATCAATAAGCACAATATCAACAGTTTGTAAAATATCTGATGAAATAGATTCGCCGGATGCTTGTGTTTTAATAGCATTGATGGAAATAACCGCTCGTTCACCAGTTGATTGGGTAACCATAATAGAAGAAACTGGTGGTGGATTGTGTGTCGTGGGGTCAAGGTCGGTGATTTCTACTTTGTAGCGTGCCAAATCTTCTTTAATCAGTTGCGTCATTGGGTGACAACCCACTATCCCCAACACAGTGGCTTGATTTCCTAAATGGCTGAAAGCAACAGCAGCATTCGTTGCTGGACCCCCTGCAGCAACAGTGTAGTCAGAAGCTACTATTTTTTGGTTATTCTGAGGAGGAGACTCTGCAAGATAAATTAAATCCAGAGTGACTAAACCAACAAAGAGTCCGCGATTAGTCATTTGTTAGTAGTTAGGGTTGGGAGTTAATAGTAAAAAAGTACCATTATTTACTAGTTACTATCTACTCAACACTAGCTAATTATTTATGGAAACTACAGATCCGAAACCAGGAACACTTTACATTGTCGGCACGCCAATTGGGAATTTGGAAGATATGACCTTCCGGGCGGTGAGAATTTTGCAGACTGTGGATCTCATTGCAGCGGAAGATACCCGTCATACGGGAAAGCTGCTTCAACATTTCCAGGTGAAAACCCCTCAAGTTAGTTATCACGAGCACAATCGTAGCAGCCGTGTTCCGGAGTTACTAGACCAACTCAATCACGGCAAAGCAATAGCCCTCGTTACCGATGCTGGAATGCCAGGAATTTCCGATCCTGGGTATGAACTTGTTAAAATTTGTCTTGAGGCAGGGATACAAGTGGTGCCCATCCCTGGCGCAACCGCTGCAATTACCGCATTAAGTGCAGCTGGATTGCCAACAGATAAATTTGTGTTTGAAGGATTCTTACCAGCAAAAAGTCAACAAAGGCGATCGCATTTGGAGTTGCTCAAAGTAGAATCCCGTACTCTCATTTTCTACGAATCTCCCCACCGTTTGCGCGAGACTTTACAAGATTTGGCAGAAATTTTCACAAATCAGCGTCAAATTGTTATTGCACGGGAGTTAACTAAGTTATACGAGGAATTTTGGCGGGGAACTATAGGAGAGGCAATAATTCATTACAACCAACGCGAACCCCAAGGAGAATATACTTTGGTTGTAGCAGGGACGCCACCCACTCAACTACAGTTTTCAGAAACAGAGATTAAAGCGGAGTTGGAGAAGATGATAAATCAGGGAATATCGCGATCGCAAGCAAGTCGTGAATTGGCAAAAATCACTTCTCTTCCCCGGCGTCAGCTCTATCAATTAGCTCTTAAGATTGAAAGGAAAGAAAGTCAATAGTCATTGGTGATTAGTTGTCAATTATTTGCCATTCAACCCCTAATAGCTACGCCTGATTGGGTATTCCTTATTTCCTATTTTCATTAGAGCCCCCTACTCTTAATCGTAGTGAAATGTCAAAATGGGAGGGATATCGAGATAATGAGGAACAAGAATGACCCAAGTGGTATTAGGTGAGAATGAGGGGATTGAATCAGCACTGCGTCGGTTTAAACGCCAAGTATCTAAAGCGGGAATCTTAGCTGACGTTAAGTATCACAGGCACTTTGAAACACCTTTAGAAAAGCGCAAGCGCAAAGCAGTAGCAGCCAGACGCAAGCGCCGTATGAAGTAAAGCTGTTAGATGCCGAGGTTGCCGACAATTATCAATATTGACCAAGCGTCAACGGATTTACGGTATATTAGCTCACTCAGCAGTATCCATGACACAGCTAACTACGTAATATAGAGAAATCGCGGGAGTTGTCGCTAGCGGCAACTTTCTGGCTTTTTTAGTCACGTTTTAAAGATACAAAAGCTTAAGATTCAGAGTTGTCAAAAGAACGGCTATTACATACATTCATTGCCTTTTCGACGCCCTGCTTAAGACACATTTCTGTACATTCAATAATAAATTGAAGTACAACAGACATGGTCTGATTTTCAGCAACAGAAAATTTCCCCAGTACGTGGGAAACTGTTGCTGAATCTTCGTCGGTCACACCTTTTGGTTTGCCAATACCTATACGCAAACGAGGAAAGTTTTGGGTACCTAGATGGGCGATCGTACTCTTCATCCCATTATGCCCCCCAGCGGAACCCGACAGGCGCAGGCGTGTTTTACCAATGGGTAAATCCATGTCGTCATAAATCACCATAACCATCTCAGGTGGTAACTTATACCAACTTGTCACTGCTTGTATTGACTGTCCAGAACGATTCATATAGGTCAGGGGTTTTAGCAGTCGGATTTTTTCTCCGTTGGGTGCAAATCCTTCACCGTACTCTCCCTGAAACTTGCGATTCTCTGCTACAGAAATTTTCCAAGAACGAGCTAGGGCGTCTATAGCTGCAAAACCAATATTGTGGCGTGTCTGGTCGTATTTTGGTTCTGGGTTCCCCAACCCCACAATTAGCTGGGGAATTACAAGAGCTTTTTTCGCAACTGCTTCTGTCATTTTGCCTGTTTGTCTAGCTTTTTTGAACAGAACTTGCAGTATCGTGTTCTTGAGATGCTTCTATTTGCTTTGGTTCCAATTCGGCTGTAGTTTTTACAGCTTCTTGTATCTGTGTCGCTTCTTTTTGAAACTCATTTTGAAACTCCTTAGAAGCCTCCTGAAAACCGCGAATCGCTTTTCCCATACTGCGACCAATTTCTGGTAGCTTTTTGGGACCAAAAATTAACAGCGCTACGATAAAAATAAGAGCCATTTCTGGCAAACCGATACCAAATACGTTCACACGCTTTCTCCTCTAGACTGAAAAACCGCCGACAACCCACATATAGTTTAGTGCATTGGGTTGGTGGTTAGTAGGGGCGGGTCTGTCGCGTAATCTGATGTTAGCTAGCAGCTATAATGTTTTCACGCCCGTACTAAAGAAAAAAACCCGGAAAACCGGGTGCGAGTTAGTTCGTTATGCTTTCTTTGTAACTGTAATTTACTTTTATGTAGGTTATCTGCCCAAACTCCGCCAATCAACAGACACGTCTTGAATCATGATTGACTTGTTGTAAAGCTGCAGAATAATCAGCAGAAATACGAGAAATAGTGCCATAAAAGCACCCATGAGGGGAGTAGTACCCCAACCTGGGGCAACTTTACCATACTCAGAGTTAAGAGGTCTGAGGATATCTCCCAACCGATTTACACGATCCTTTGGCAATGGCAGTTGCTATCGAGCCGAGTTTAGTAAAGACTGAATTACTTTATATGATGGTTGAAACTGAAGGACGATTTACCACTGGGCTATCACTAGCAGATCGGCGTGCTCGCCGAGATGAAGCAACCAATCCACCTAATGTAGAAGCCTGTTTGGATGTTGATACCGAACAATTTTTAAAGCTGTTTGAGGGACTTGTCTGATGTTACTTAACTGAAGTTGAAACTTCCATCCTCGTTATTCAAGAACTCAAGCATAACCAGAGTGAGTCGAATCCATCGTTTCATGCTTTTGAAGCTCATGTTTGATTACTAGCAAGGAGAGTTGCATAATGCAAACAACATTTCTAAACACTTTAGCACAGCCCAGTCAAAATATAAAAAATCATGGTAAAGACGTTATTCAAGGCTTAAATAAATATCCAAAAATTTTACCGTCAAAATATTTCTATGATAATCGTGGTTCGGAAATTTTTGAAAAAATATGTGAATTACCAGAATATTATCCAACCCGGACAGAGGCATCAATTTTGCAGCAATGTGCCGATGAAATTTCTCAAATCACAGGGGCTTGCGAACTGGTAGAATTAGGTAGTGGCAGTTCTACAAAAACTCTGTTCCTATTAGATGCTTATCAAAAAAAATCCAATTATTGTAGATATATACCTGTAGATGTGAGTGGAGGAATGCTCAAATCTACAGTTCTAAAGTTACAAAAAAAATATCCTATTTTTTCTATTGAGGGATTAATAGGAACCTATGAACAAGCTTTGGTGAAACTAGAATCTACATTTGCGCGATCGCGGATGATTTTTTTCTTGGGCAGTTCTCTGGGCAATTTTCCTCCACAAGAATGTGAGATTTTTTTAAAGCAAGTTGCTAGCACCTTACAAGCAGGAGATTACTTTCTTTTGGGAATTGATTTACAAAAATCTAAGGAAATCCTGGAACCAGCCTATAACGACAATCAGGGGGTAACGGCTGCTTTCAATTTGAATATGCTCTCCCATTTAAATTGGCGCTTTCAAGGCAATTTTGATATCAATTTATTTACCCATAAAGCAATTTATAACCAAGCTGATTCTCAAATTGAAATGTATCTGCAGTGTCAAGAAAATCATTGGATAACTCTAGAAATTTTAGATTTAAAAGTTTCTTTTCAAGCAGGGGAAAGTATTCTCACTGAAATTTCTCGCAAGTTTAATTTAGTAGATATGCAAAAACAACTGGAGGAAAAAGGGTTAAAAATTGTGAAAACTTGGACAGATCCACAGCAGTGGTTTGGCTTAATTCTTTGCCAAGCATAGAATTTAAATCACCTCCCACTTAATGTCAGGTAGGCACTACCAAAAACAGAAAAATAAGATGGTGAATAGACAATACAAACAACGTCTATTCTACAAGCAATAAGTAAGTCAGTGTGAATAAACAGAAATATATTACAAAATGTAAACGCAGCTGAAACTCTTACAAATGACCCTCCGGGTTCGCCAGTCCCCTACGGCGGGAAACCCGCCTACAGGGCTGGACTCACCAATGACAAATGACTAAGGACGACCCTCACCAGTTACTTTTTTTCTTACCGACCTACTTAGTACCTTTTTTATGTTAATCCTTCTAGTAGAAGATGACTTAGCTCAATTAGAGCCTTTGCGAGCTGCCCTGATCAAAGCAGGACATACTGTTGATGCTATCGAGGATGGAGAAACAGCCCAATGGCTGCTATCTCATAAAGATTATGACTTGTTAATATTAGACTGGATGTTGCCAAAGGTCAGCGGGGTGGAGCTTTGTCAGCAATATCGACGGGCTGGAAAAACATCCCCAGTGTTAATGCTTACCGCTAAAGATAGCACTTCCGATAAAGTTTATGGTTTAGATGCTGGGGCTGATGATTACTTGGTTAAACCAGTCGATATCATGGAACTACTGGCAAGAGTACGAGCACTGCGACGACGTTCTCCACTTTGGCAAGGAGATAGGCTAACATTAGCGGATTTACATCTAGACTTGAATAACCTGACTGTTGAGCGCAATCAAGCAAGTACCCAATTATCCGGACGGGAGTTTCAACTCATGGAATATTTGATGCGCCACCCCCGTCAAATTTTATCGCACAATCAAATTGAGCAGGCTCTTTGGGGATGGGGGACAGAACCTGAAAGTAATGCAGTGACAACGTTGGTACGCCGATTGCGACAGCGCCTGCAAACAATTGGAGCCAAAGACTGGCTGGAAAGCGTCTATGGTATGGGTTACCGTCTTAATGTTCCTGAAAAATGACTTGGGTTGGGAGACCAGGGGGACAAGGAAGACAAGGAAGAAAGACCAAGGACAAATGACAAATGACAAATGACCAATGACTAATGACCAATGACCAATAACCAAATATGTTTATTCGCAGCCGTCGTAATTTAGCATACTTATTTACTATCTCAATGGGGAGTATTCTTGTTGCATTTGCTGGTGTCGCCTATTATTTGGTGGTTCAACAGCAATTGCAAGCTTTTGATGATAGACTTTACTCCACAAGTAAAACGATTGTCAGAAATGCACAGTATCGTCAGTACAACAAACGATGGCAGTTTGAGCAAAAGGACGTTCCAGTATTTGACGATGCATTACCATCAGTTAACAGTGATATTATTTACGTCCGTTTGTATAACCTTAGAAAAGAATTAGTGGACTATAATAATCTACCTGGTTCGGCTCACTTAGTAACTGCTCCTGGTTACCAAACTATTCAAATCCCAAGCAACCGACCCAGAGCAATCCCCAAGAACGAGTGGGTTCGAGAATTAACTTTACCAATTGTAAAAGATAATGTCCTGCTGGGATATCTTCAAATTGCTGTCCCTCTCAATTCTTTACGCGAAAGCTTAAATCGAGCAAGGTTATTTGTAACGCTGGGTGTACCACTGACTCTGGGGTTAATTGGCGTCACCGGCTGGTTTCTGGGAGGGCTTGCCATGCAACCTGCTGTTCGCGCTTACGAACAACTACAGCGCTTCACTGCTGATGCTTCCCACGAGTTGCGTGCTCCCGTTGCCGCTATTTTAAGCAACGCACAAGTGGCTCTCATGCCCCCACACGATGAATCCGAGCAGCTTTATCGTTTAGAAAATATCGTGGAGATTGCCAAATCAATGAGCGATCTCATCAAAAATCTGCTGTTCCTTGCTCGTCATGATGGACCGTTAGATACTGCAAAACTAGAAACTATTGACCTTGTTAAACTCCTGCAACCGTTGGGTGAGGGATATCAGCAACAAGCATCTACACACAATCTCAACTTTACTTTTCACATAACCAAGCAACCCGTGTATCTCAAAGCCGATGCAGATTTGTTAAAACAGGCTGTTATGAATTTACTCAACAATGCTTTGAAATATACTCCTGAAGGGGGTACAGTGGTGCTTAGACTCCTGACACAATCCCACCGAGCCATTATCCAGGTAGAAGATAGCGGTATTGGTATTCCAGAAGAAGACTTAACCCATATTTTTGAACGGTTCTACCGCGTGGATACAGTGCGATCGCGTCAAACAGGTGGCTTTGGTCTGGGATTGGCAATTGCCCAGCAAATTGTGCAAGCGCACCAGGGTCATATCGCGGTCAAGAGCTTACTAGGACAAGGTTCCACTTTTGAGATAGAAATTCCTTTGAAAGGGAATAAGTAGGTCGGTATGAAACAAGATAACTGGGAATGGTCGTCCTTAGTCATTTGTCATTTGTCATTAGTAAGGCTTTCCGGGGCATTGACATTTTTTTGTCATACTTACCCATCACACTAGGAAATAACAAGAAACTTAGCCAAAAGCTCAGTACCGCCATGAATAATCAGCAACAAGACAACAAAGCAATGCTTAACAAAGGGCTTGTACACGCTGCAATAACTGCGTCAACAATTGCGAATTACCTGGCAGAGGAGAGCCGTAAAGCCAGTGTTCGTAGGAATCAGACGGGTAAGCACCGGACACGGAAAGTCGAAAATAACTAAGTTATTATTCAAGCTAGATATAGAACCCACAATACTCATCCACAGTGCTTTTTATAACTTCAGGTATAAGTTTGTGACAAACATTCAAGTCCAATCGATCGCGCCGCCCGACGAAAAACAAACAAAATCTTGGTTAAAAACTGCACTGGTGGCTGCTTTGATTTGGCTTCCAACAGCTTGTGCTGTTCAGCCAAATCGTGTTGGGGAAATCATCCAATCTCCAGTTGTTGCACAGACGAACAAACCCAGCCGCACCTTTGCTGATGTAGAAGCTTTGGTGAATCTGGGTCCAAGAGTAACTGGTACGCCAGTCATGGAAAAAGCCAGTAATTACTTAATTGAGGAGTATCGTAAAGCCGGTTATGTGACAGAACTGCAAACTTTTACTTATTCAAAGTTTCAAGACTTAGGTTCCAAGCTGACCGTTAATGGAGAGATAATTGAGGGAAAAGCCCTTAGTGGCACAATTCCGGGAAATATAAATGCACCTGTTGTGGTAGTTCCCAATGTCGGAAGAAATGCCGATTTTGCTGCTGTAAATGTCAAAGGGGCAATTGCGATCGTTCGGCGCGGTGAAATCCGCTTTTCCGAAAAAGCAAAAAATGCTGTTGATGCTGGGGCAGTTGGTTTGGTCATTGTCAATAACAAATCAGGTGATTTATATGGTGCTTTGGCAGCAGAGGTGAAGATTCCAGTGCTGGCACTTAAGAGCGAGAAAGGCACGCGCTTGATTCAACAAGTACAAAAAGTAGCGCAAAATGCAAGTTTGCAGGTCAATGCTCAAAGGTACACTGTGACAGGACGCAATGTGATTGCTCATCTTGCGGGTGTCACGCAACCAAAAATTGTTATTGGGGGGCACTACGACTCCGTACCCGGTTCACCAGGAGCAAATGATAATGCTTCAGGGACAGCAGTTGTATTGGCACTTGCTCGCAATATGTCAAATACTGAGGCTGCCCGTCAAGCCTGGTTTGTTGCTTTCGATGGTGAAGAAGACGGGCTACACGGTTCGCGAACTTTTGTTAAGACAAAAGGAGCAAAGTTTCTTTCAGGGCTTAAAGCTATGCTTAACTTCGATATGGTTGGGGTTAACAAGCAACTGGGTATTGGTGGCACATCGTCTTTAACGGCATATGCTCGCAAGATTAACTCAGGAGTTAAAACCTTTGGATCTAGTGGTGGTAGCGACCATGCAGCTTTTGCTGATAAGGGTGTACCTATTCTCTTTTTCTATCGAGGTCAAGAACCGGGCTACCACACGCCAAATGATAAAAAAGTAGATCCAAAACTGCTGGATGAAACAATGCAAGCAGGTCTGGATATTGTTAAGCAAATTCTAAGTGCTAATTAATTTGTGGGTGGGGAAAACGGAGTTCGTTTCCAAAAAATTTGTGTAAATTTATCCTCCTAAATTTATTTACAGGAAGTCTGCAATGCCCTCACATTTTTCTATGAAAAAGTCATTAACTCATTTGTCTTTGGTTTCTTTTGGAGCTTTGACAGCCCTTTTAGGGGCACATTTTATGCCCACAAATCCGGTGCTTTCTGAACCAATAGCTCAAGTCCCATCGGGTTCCAGTAACAGCGCAGAAACTAACTTTGTCTCTTCTGCGGTAGAAAGAACTGGACCCGCAGTAGTGCGGATAGATTCTACACGTACTCTTAGAAGCCGATATTATGGCAGGCGGGTGGCACAAGGAACGGGGTCAGGGTTTATTATTCGGTCAAGTGGTGTGATTCTGACAAACGCTCACGTTGTTGGTGGTGCAGATACGGTTACAGTCACCTTAAAGGATGGTCGAAGCTTCACTGGCAGAGTGGTAGGGGAAGATAGAACAACTGATGTCGCTGTTGTTAAAATTCAGGCTAGCAATCTCCCAACTGTCAGTATTGGCAATTCTAACCAGCTCAAACCAGGACAATGGGCGATCGCAATTGGCAATCCTTTAGGTTTGGACAATACTGTCACAGTTGGCATCATTAGTGCAACAGAGCGATCGAGCCGTGCCCTTGGAGCTAGAAATCAAGGAGTTGGGTTTATTCAGACGGATGCTGCAATTAACCCCGGTAACTCCGGCGGCCCCTTACTCAATCAACGAGGACAAGTTATTGGTATGAACACCGCCATCATTCAAGGTGCTCAAGGACTTGGCTTTGCCATTCCAATTAACGCGGCGCAGCAAATTGCCAATCAGTTGATTGCCCAAGCTAGTTAGTCAGCCCGAAAAATACCATCCACCGTAGGTTGGGCAGCCACTCGCGTGCGGGGGTTTCCCCCGTTGAGCGATGTGGCGTTTGAGGAACGAAACCCAACACACAATCAAGTATAAAGGATGAAGTATGAAGGATGAAAAAATAAGCATTGTAGTAGCGCGTCTAGTCGAATTTGTTGGGTAGGAATTAATCGATTGGTTGGGCTGTTTTCTTTCCCCCCTGCATAAGGTGCATCCCTGCACAAGGTGCAGCCTCAACCCACCATTTTAGTGTGGACACGGTAGTAGGTTGGGTTGAGGAACGAAACCCAAGACCATCGGTGATTTTGTAGGTTGCTCTACACCTAGAACCAACCTACAATTTATCTTAACACTTCGTATTAACTCATAAATTTAATGACGGTTTCCCTGTTGTAGGGAAACTTCTGCTTAAAAGTACTTCAAACTTAAATTTTCTTTATTTAAAGTATTACATTCTAATAGTTCATTCATTGGAGATGAACATTCACTGTTGAAGTTGTTGTGGCTGTATGAAATCATAACCGCGATTGAAGCAACAAATATTCACGCAACAGCCTCGTAGTTAAAACACCTCCTGCGATCGCAGCGTAGAGCCCTGACTCAAGCAACCATCGTTGGGTTTTATCAATCTCTTCAACAGCTGTTGCTTAAAACAAAAAGTGGCAGTTTTAAAACCATAAAGTGGCAGCAGTCAAAAACCTATAGTGTTCGTGTATTTGCGAGATTTTAATGCGATAGCGAAGCTAACGGCTTAAGCCGTATCGCTTGCAAATCATGTATAACGGGAAAATCAGCGTTCTAGCTCCCCTGGATCTGCCACTTTATACTTTAAAAACTGCCACTTTATCTTTTAAGTTACAACAGCTTTCTCAGAATAAATGATTTCCCCTAGCCATGATATGACAAAAATAACATTTTCGCAGCAAGACCTGCTTCTACTTAGAGAGTTACAATGCTCTGTTCATCAATTGGAGAAATACCAACAACTTCATAAATCTTTGCTTGTAACTGCTGTTCTTTGAGATTAACAGTGCCTAAGGCTGCCAGCACTTGTAAATAACGGATATAAGTTTGATATGGTTGAGTATAATTTTGTTCCACTTCAGCCAAGTCTTGAAGAATTTTATCGAGGTAACTAGTTAGTGTTTGTTCGCGCTAGAGCTATTGTCCTACTTCATGCCTTCCAAGCTTAAAATATGTACCCGTCCTGAAGCTTCACCTGTTACAAGCGGAGTGCCCTTGGACGAAACAGCACAGCAAATAAGAGAACTTTCTCCGCCCCAAGTCGTCAGGCAATTGCCGGTGTTTAAGTCCCATAACTTCAGCGTTTTGTCATTGGATACGGAAACAGCGTGCCCTGTGTCTGGAATGATTGCCACGGATGCTACCGAACTCTCATGTCCCGCAAAGGTACGCACGCAACTGCCAGAGTGCAAATCCCACAACTTCAGCGTTTTGTCGTCCGATGCGGAAACAGCGTACTTTCCATCTGGGGTAATTGCCACGGCAACTACCGAATCCTCATGCCCTACCAAAGTGTGTACGTTGACCAACTTCCATTGCAACAAGGTCGTTGTAACTGTCCGAAGTGATGGGGAAGTATTTACCGAAATGATAAGCGTTGACTATATGATAGCTAAGTTCTTTAACCCAATTGGCAGCTTCATTTATGTACCCAGCAGCATTAAGTGTTAGGAGTCCCAAGGCAATGTCGATCGCATGACCGTCATATCGGGGAGTAAACGCAGGAGGATTGTTCTTAATTAGACCTGCAAGCATCTGTGCGATCGCTTGCATCTGCCCAGAGTACTCCTCACGAAGCTGTTCATCGCGTGTAAACGCGGATAAATTCTCAAACGCTATGCCCAGTGCGCCAAGAATACCGATGACTTCAAAAGTGCGAAGGGGGTACTCCAGTTCATCTGCACCATAGCCAAACAAACCATCCCTTACAAAGCAGTGTTGCTGAAGCTTAATGGCATATGCACCAGTAACCTTAAGGTACGTCAAGAAAAGTTGGGTAAATTTCCCGCTCGTTGTCTTACAATCGAAAAGCTCGTTTTGACGCATCCAGTCCCAGGTACGAAGAATGGCGCGTTCGGCACAGAGTAAAGCAGGTCGGAGATTATCAGCTTCTTGACACCAATGGAAAACAATGTTCAGACTCAAATTGAGCAAGCAAAGTGCTTTCTGGCGCTTGCGCTCAGCGCTTTTATTTTTCTCAGAGGGCAAGTCGCGTTTAAACAGAGTTTCCTCAATGAGCGCATAGAAGAAACGCGGTTCATCCTCGTTTTGGTCAGCTAGTGCGATCGTTTTACGCAGATGCTTTTGAGTGGATTCTGGAAACAAGTACTCATCAAGAAAATACTGTTCGATAAGCAAAGTCAGCCGATCGCCACCCCAAAAGTCAAACTCAATCTCGCCATATTTTGGATCGATCCCCGTGTACCTATGAACAAAGTTGACCCAGTCCGGTTCAACATCTTGTTTTAATTCACCCCCAGTAGCAAGGATAATTTTCTTTGGTAGTGCCTCGTGTTCTGGTCGGACACGGTTACGCAAGTACGAGTCAAGTATTTCGTTGAGCGACGGACGCACGGCATTTTTCCCTGCATCCCAGTCGGTGCGAGAAATATCCCCCTCTTTCACAGTGAATAAAAATAGTTTCTGCTTGTTGTCTTTAGGGTCAATACCAACAGCAGGAATATCAACACCAAATTGGCGCGGGCCACCAGCAGGACGACTTAATAAATCAATTCCCATCATCAAAAGAAGGTCGGGGAGTAGCGCATCTATCTCTTTTGACTCTTTGAGCATACTGAGATACTCGCGGATAACCAACTTCATACATCATTCTCCTCGGTGATTTCATCTTCTGTTCCGTTTTGCTTATCTTGCAACCCAACATTCTGCCACTGAAGACGTTGATGAAATTGTCCGAGGGGGTCGATAAATTCTCCTTGTGGCAATTCGCACTCATAGGAAAACGCGGCAAATGGGGACGGGTCTGTAAATTCCCCATCTCGCTCATAGGAAATACCGCGACCGTACTTAATTCTGACCTTTGGTAATATACTCGCAAACACAGAACGTCGTTCTGCTTCTTGCATCATTGCGGTCTGCTGCTTCCACTTGGCTATTCTGCTATGTCGCAGATGATGACCTTCCTATTCCTGGTAACACCTACTATAGTGTTGGTGCGATTCAAGGGCAAACCAAAGATCCTAAGTCAGAGGCAGCTCTACAGAAATGGGAGCGTCAGGTAGGTAAACAAGAAGCGGAACGCATTCGCAACGAGGCGATCGGTGCTGGGAAGGCAGCCCATGCCGTTCTTCACTCCCGCCTAACTGGAGAGGTTTCCAGCCCTGTTAGCAGTCGCTACGAGCCTTACCTTCGCGCCCTTGAGCAAGTGCTTCCCAACTTCGACCAGCCGCTCCTCTCCGAGCAAATGGTTGTTAACTTCAAGTACCGCTACTATGGCGTAATAGACCAACTCTGCCCCTATAAAGGCAAGCTCACTCTAAGTGACCTCAAGACATCCTCTAAGGCAAAGACCTCGATGGACTGGATTCAAGATAAGGTACAGCAGTTAGCGGCTTACTACCTGGCGCTGGAATCGCTGTACGACTTGGAGCAGGCAGCCCTTATTTACCTTATTGGTGACGCTACCCACGACGAATTCATCTTTACCCCAGCACAGATGGAACTCTACAAGCATAACTGGCTCGAACGCCTTGACCTATTCCGTCGGCGGGAGTTGGTAGGCTTTGACTCCTCTCGCCTTGAGGAACCGTGTCTTTTAGTTTCTAAACGCTAATCCACCTTTTAGGCGCGGATGCACTGCTGACAACCAACGGTGCATTTACCTTTCATCTTGCAATTTTTCGTATGGAGTATTATCAATGAGCATAGTTTGGGACGATTACGAATTTGAAGGACCGTGGAGTCTAAATACTTGGAACCCGCCCGATCGCGCAGGTGTATATGCCATCATGTGCAAGCCTTATCCTCTAACCCAGCCAGACACGTATCAAATCATTTACTTTGGTGAAACTGAGAACTTTGCCGATCGAGGTTTTCCTAGGAGCCATCATGCCTCTCAATGCTGGATTAAGCAAGCGGGCAATCAATTGAACCTTTATGTGGGCGTGTATCGTATGCCAGGATCTACCAAGGCTCAACGTCTGTTAGTAGAGAGCAAGCTGACACAGAGATACCGTCCAGCTTGCAACCTTGGTGTCTAGAGTGGTTGTATTGCAAAAACAGGGAGGGGTGGTCAAGTAGGAACTTACCCCTGCTAATAACTTGGGACGTAAAGTTGAGGAGAACATTATTACTCTACCCCCTACTTGCCATCCGAAAGCAAATCCCGATACTCCCAGTGACCGCGTTCGCCCAAACGGTGGATAATAGACTCAGCAACCTGTCTTGCTTTGTCATTGTTGCCCTTAATGGCAGTAGTCAGGATAGTTTTAGCATCATTATGCCAGCCATAGATACCCCACCCTTTCTTGTCTTTCTCGATTATCAGTTTGAGGCACTCAACTGCTGACTCTGGCATCACATCAGCAAGCTTAGCTAGATGTTTCAGTACCAAAAACTCAGGATCTACTTTACCAACTAGCTCAAGAACCTGTTTGAATTGTGCAATAGCCCAACAATCATCGAATTTTGCGGAGCCGAACCACCAACCAAAAGTAGCAATTTCACTAGCATAGGAACTAGGGCCAGTAGAACTACGTACTGTGTCAATACGTTTTTCCCAAAGCAATTGAAGCCGATTAAGGATTTCTGGAGCTATCGCGTTTTTTGCCTTGTGGAGGCTTCGCCCTACAAATTCGAGAGCATAACTACGCAGCGCATCAGAAGCTAATTCAAAGAACCGTGCCAGTAATCCTTCTGACTCATCCAAATTTAGCTTTCCACGCCAATAGAGGGTCATCAAGTGCTGAGAAAGACCTTTATCAGGATGTGTCAGTTTTGGTGTTTCAATCAAGGCTGAGGCGATCTGTTCGACTGTATAGCAGTATTCTTCACGCATTATATCGAAAACGTTGTCATACACATTAGAATTCGTAATGTAGCTTTCCCAAGCAGCACGTCGCATATCGCTGAAAATCTCATCTCGTGGGAAAATTTTCCTTATACTCTGACTTGCCCAGTGCCGATCTAGTAAATTTAGCCAAGGAAACCACTCACCATAGACTGTGCGGATTGCAAGGGATGGCTCTTTGTCTGGGTTAAGATGCTCATCAAGTACGAGCCGTACTTCAGGCATATTGTCAAAACCCTGCTCCAACCGCTCTGTTCCCTCAGATATTTGCTCAAAATGGCGTCGAATCCAGAGGGCATAGCGCACAACTGTACGCATCGCTTCCCCACGAACTGTATTAATCGCGAGTTGACTGGGATTATTATTAGAGCTACGATAGCCCATCTCTCTTTCGGGCGTGGGGTCTGGATCTTGAGTTAGAAGACTGAGCGTATTCCAAACGTGTTGGCGGAGATTATACGGAATTCCAATTGTATCAACTGTCAATCCGACTCCAAGCAAGTCTGCTACTGTTCGGCAAGGTTCAAGCCAATCCCAATTGGGGTTGTTATCAGTTGTCTGAGACTTTTGAACTTGCTCAGACTCCTGGGCTAACCAACCGCAAAGACTGAGAACAGATGCCCAATCAAATTCTTTTACTTCTTTCTGTTGTCCTGACTGATTATTTAAAGCTTGGCGCAGCCCTCTAAGCAGGTTCGTTAGGTATATTGGATGCAAACCTTGGAACTGAGCGGATGCTTGTGCATAGCGTTTGGGATTTTTTTCAGCTAGCCTTTCCAGAGCAGATCCGAACCCTTGACGTGACGGTTCTTCAAAGGAATGTGTAGAATTTGGTTGCCATGTTCTGAGAAAGGAAACGAGTTCCTCAATACTCATAGATTCCAATTCTAAATCTGTCTTTGGACTTACAACGCCTAAAATCTTAACTTCACCTACTCCTCCAGAAACAATTTCTGAAAGTTCAACAGCACCAAACTCATTAATTAGTTGGTCATAACGTTGTTGCCACTGTGTTGGAAGGCTGTCTTTTAGTAGTTCCAGCTTGTTCATCTGCCAATATCTTACCCATTCAGCTTTTTTCTCGCGATCCTCTAGCCAAGACAAGTCAAGCTCAGGAGCTTCAATCCATCTAAAAATCTTCTCTTGCTCCTCCCTAGGAAGTTGAGCAAAATGCTCTTTGAGTAAAAGTGCATATTCATAATCCTCGTAAGAACTGGTATCTGTGAAACGCTTACAGTCAACCAGCCTTTCAATAAGTAAATCGGGGTTTGCATTTGGGAACTTACGAATCAGGTAAAGTGCGATGCGATGAAAAATTCGCCAATGCCACTGTTCCAGAGTAAGGACTATAGCTCCCATGTTCGCTGGCTCGTCCTTAATAATCTGCTCTGCGCCATCTCTAACTGCTTCTACCAGAAGTTCTTTAACCTCATAAGGAGGATCGTTTCGAGGGTGATCCTCAATTGCATATCGCCAGTAACGTGAATTATCCTCCCAGATGGGTGAGTTTTTCTGCAGTTGTTCAATTTCTTCATCGCGGTGGGAGAACTTAATCGCATCAAATAGCAGAAAACCCAACATCTTTAAAACATCTGTTTCATCTTTACCTGCTACTTTCACTAATTCAGGCAATTCCAGCACATACTTTTTAAGAATTTCTTCATAGTGCCAGTTATCCAACCGTGTTCGCGGTTCGGGGCGGGGACGGTAAACTCTGTTGTCATTTGCTTCCTTATTATTCACATCAGGGTCTGGCATAACAGCGAGTAGCGTTCGAGCTAAGTCTAGTGCCTTTTTAACTTGACCACCCTTGGCAAGATGTACTATGAAAGCACCAATTTTCTCTGCAAGTAAACTTAACGAGTATGATGATTCAACCCAAGTTTTAACTTTACCAACCAGTTGCACCGCTATTTCAGGACGCATCTGAAGTGCAGCGTCAACAAAGTCTTCATGGACACTGGGATTATTTGTTTCTATTTCTTGTGCAATTTTCAACACAGCATCCTGTTGGTGAGTAGCCATTCGTGCTAGATAGCGAGACTGGGGCCACATTGGAAAGCTAACAGTGCCTTGGCTTACATCTTCAATAACCTGGGGAGGGTTCTGGAAAAAACCTTTGTCCTTCAATGGCTTAATCCACTTTGGATTTTGTAGATGATTGAAAAAGTAACTGAAATGCTGAGGGTGAATCAGCAATGCCATAGCTTGTTCAAACTGTTTAGGATTGGCTTCTTTTAAGATTTCATCGAGTTTATCTACAGTGTCGTAAAACTTTTGAGAAACTGCGGCGAGAAATGACTCGAATACCTCAAACTGCTGGCGGAGTTTCTGCTCATAGGAAGCTAGTTTATCTTTACCACTATCGTGGGTGTTCTCCATGAACCACTCTGTTACTTCCCACCAATGATCGACTATAGGAAGCAATGTATTGCGGATAGGTTTATTTTCAAAAATACACGACTCAAAAAAGCGAATCGCTTTTTCCTTGTTATTTACACTTACTGCTATATGTTTTTTGAGAAGTTTTTGTATATTATTAAAAAGTTGAAGCGGAATGGGAATGTTTCCGTCATTTGAAGGTGCTTCATTCAAGCTAAAGCCACTACTTTGCCAAATTGCTAAAAGTTGATCTACTTCATCCTTATAGTTAAGCCTTTCGCCACTTTTTTCATTAGAGATATAATCAGGCAACCGATTACGGATCTCACGAACAGCATGAGACACAAATCGTAATCTCCCACGAACTGGTCTTTCAAAAATTAAGCAAACTGCACCCTCATAAAGTTCTGCCAAAGGGGGAGCCTGTTCATTTAACCAAGCACATATCGACATACGGGTAGATGTCCAGTGTGCTGGTGGTATTGGAGGTGCATCAGACAAGATAGGATTTAGCTGTTTACTATTAAATTCCATAACTTCTGGGAAGGAACAACGCGAAAAAGTGAGACCCGAGCCTCGATGTAACTTTAATAGCTTTTTTATCTATTGACATTAGTACAAACACTGGATAAACTAGTAGTCTTATCTACTACATCATCAATAAATCACTTTTATTAAGAAGAAAAATCAACTCTCACAAAATCGTATTGCGCTCATAAGTTATTTAGCTTAGCAAAAATAACTGAAATGTTTATTTCTAAAGATGGTTCAACCATTTAGTTCTCCAAACACATCAAAAATTAACTTCAGGTAACTTTGATTTCTGCAATAGCTTCTTCTAAGTAATGTCAATCCTATTTCTCTTTCACAAAGACCATATCAATCTTCCTACGTTAGCAGCGCTTCCATCTGTGCCAACAAAGATTCTAGTTTCTTCCGTTTGCCAGGATTATCCAACACCTTTGACTTTTTAATTTTTTTGTAGGTATCCTCCATGCGCTTAGTCAGTTCCCCGCTTTCAGACGAGGGTTGGTAAGCCTTTACCCATTCTCGGATTTTGCTCAGGCTCAGATTTTGTGTCAGCGCCTCTTCTAAAAGAGATGTACGGTCAGGTAAGGACTCTATCTTAGCTATCTCCTTGGCTTTAGTATATTCTATGCTTCCAGAGCGCAGAACATTTAAGATATCACTGGGAAGGTTAAGCAACGGCAGCCTGTGGGTTCTAAATGCCTCAGGAGTCATAGTGCCAATGCTTTTAAATATCTCTTCCACTAAGAGCTGCTCTTCTGGGCGGACATCATTGTCCGCTAAACCTCGTTTGACTTTCGCTCTTTTATTAAGCAGCGAGATAACTCCTGCCCTATCTGTTGACAACCTTAAAGCCAATAAATCTAAAATCCCTTCTGTCTCCTCCACCGGGTTCAAGTCCTCACGCTGCAAATTCTCAGTTAGGGCATACTGTATTGCTTGAGTATCAGACATTTCCCGAATGGTTGCAGGCACTTCAGTTAAACCGACATCCTTTGCCGCCCTATAGCGCCTCTCGCCAGCTACTAACTCATACTTATCACCCACAGGTCTTACCAACAGGGGCATTAAGATACCTTCGCACTTGACTGATTCTAACAGCGATCGCATAGCCTGTGGGTCAAAATAACGTCGTGGCTGACTGCTAGGCATGACAATCCTATCCAAAGCCACCATCTTTGCCGCTGCTAAAGAATCTTCCTTCTTATCCACAGGTTCAGAGGTCGTAGCCGCCACTGAGGAACCTTCTTCTTTCTTTTTAGCAGGATTTTTCCGGGGAACATTTCTCGGCTTTTTTGTTGTTGCAGCCGAGCGTTGGGTGGTTTGTCTGGGGCTCACGTTCAACCTCCGTACAAGGTGCTATTCAGTACAAGCGTGCAATCTCTAAGCACACATTGCTCACACCATTTTTTAAATATAGGACTACTGTTTAACCCAGTATAGTTACTAGGATAATGGTAACGTTTTAACATAAAAAATGGTGAAAACATGATTGGGCATCGAGCATCGGGCATTAAATTTATACTCAATACCCAATACCCTATGCCCAACGATGCTAAAGTTGCTTGCTATCTAGAGTTTGTACTGCTAGTTTCTGGACAATTTAGTAAGCTAGACCCATACTGCGAGTGGTTTCAGCGCCCAAGTAAACCCGGATGCTTAAAAAGTCAGTGGGGCAAGCCGTTTCACACCGCTTGCAACCCACACAGTCCTCTGTACGGGGTGAAGAGGCAATTTGACCCGCCTTACAACCATCCCAAGGCACCATTTCTAGTACGTCAGTGGGGCAAGCGCGGACACATTGTGTGCAACCAATGCAGGTATCGTAGATTTTTACGGTATGAGACATTGAAAAAAAGCTCCTTTCAGAGTATTTTTCTGGTGCTAAAGAATCAGAATCATGGCTTAGTTTACCGCAGTGACTTAGCGTCCGTAATTAAAAGGCTACATAACTTCAAACAATGTAATAAGCACTTTGATATTGCTCGGGGTCTGGAGTGACTTTCAAGAGGATGTATAAAGCTGACGAAAGACTTGTGGCGGCTGGTTTCCAGCTTTTAATTTTTGGCTTTTGTCGCCTTCTGTTGGCATATAAGCTGCTTTACAAATTGCTCTAGCTTTTCTGCTCTCTAACCCAAAGATTGGATTATAGGTATTTATGAAGAAAAAGTCAATCAGAAAAAGCTAGAGAGCCGCGTTAAATCCGGCACTGAGCGGTTGGCAAGCGTGCTATTAAATCAAAATTAAGTTTCTTGAAATATATCGGATTTTAAAAATTTGTAATTAAATGTAAAGATGATTCTAATAATTTAGGGTTGCTATAGATAAACACAAAGAAATTGAATTATTCATCAAAATGACTCACTTCCTGCTAGAAGATTACCTCAAGACCTAGACGTAGGTAGGGTTAAAGACCACCAGAAGCTAAGGTGAGCTGTGCCTCCCTAGCCCTGTCAAGGTGACTGTAAGTACGCGAAACCCTCATGTTTCCGTTGAATTATCTTCGGCAATGGGGAAAGCCCTGCCTTCGGCGATCGCGATGGTCAAGTCTCATTAGATTTTTCAGATTATTAAGGAAATGAATTTACGGTACGAATTTCATTTGCAGGGATGTAGTGGGCAGTGCCTACGAGTTGAGGTGTTGGGGATGTGGTGGGCAGTGCCCACCCTACTTGGGGGAGGTGGAATTTGTTCGTTGGTAAGATGTCAGATTCTTTTACAGAGTGTAAAATCATATTAAGAAGTGATAAATTCTGGTGACTGCTCCCCAAGCCCTTTTCTGCTGTTCGGGAAGAGGGTTTATGGATGGTGTTTGTTGTCTTCCTGCTTTGGTGGTAAAAATCAAGAGGAGATAAGTATAAATATGTATTTACGCGAAGTGCTTTTTTACAATTTATTAGTAAATCGTTAACTATAACATAAACAAAACTAGCCGACATGGGCTTGTGCGTTACCATCCTATTAATGTAAATCTCATTACAAATATTTATGGAACCAGATTCTCTACCAACTGAGGTGATTCTGACGCATCCGCGTCAGACAATCGGTAGTGTACTGCTCGATTGGACTCCACAACCGGGAAACTATCTTGACCTTGAAGGAAAAACTTACGCAGTTTTGGAGCGTCGCCACCGCTATCAGTTGAAGGCGGGGCGCTATCGTTTACAGAAAATTGCCCTTTACGTGCAGTCTGCAACCCGTCCAAGCGAAAAGAGTTTTGTAGGAGGACGCTGGGTGATTGGGGATGCGACCTGCTGCTACAATGCTCGTTCGGAAATGATTCGCTGTGCTGTTAACCCAGAAGGACCCTGTGAGACTTGCCGCTACTATGAAAGGATGGAGCAGGGGTGAAGTGTCGTAGTATCAAGTTATTAAGTAAAAATTTTTCATTCTTTAACCTTCAAACTTCTCTCCTACTGCTAAACGGGTACCATTGACAAAATCCCAACCTGATTGAGGACGTTTGCCTGCCGGTTGAACTTCTCTTAATAGCAGTAAACCATCTCCAGTTTGCGCGATCGCTCCTATCCCCTTGGCAATGCTAACAACTTCCCCAGGATTACCCACAACTGTTGATAAATCGGGCAATTTAGATTGTATTTCTTCTATTTCTGGTGGTCGCTCATACCCGTAAGTAGAGCCAAGGGGGACAGTGGCAGTGATTTTCAGGGGTTGATTGCGAAAGGTGGTCATGCAGTCAGGGTAAAAGCCTCTGATTTGATTGTGTAACTGTATAGCACTTTTTGACCAATCCAACCTATAATCTTCTTTTTTTATTAATGACGCATAAGTGGCTTGAGAATTATCTTGGGGAATCGGTTTTATTTCCCGATTTTTTAACTTTAATAGCGTCTCTACCAATAAGTCTGCACCCATCACTGCTAGCTTTTGTGCTAAGTCATGGGCATTTTCCAAAAATCCTATCGGTGTTGTAGCGGTTAATAACATTGCACCAGTGTCCATTCCCGCATCCATAAGCATTGTTGTAATACCGGTTTCAGTTTCACCGTTATACAAACACCACTGAATGGGTGCGGCTCCCCGGTACTGAGGTAAAATTGAACCATGTACGTTGATACAACCCAATTTGGGCATATCTAAAATTTCTTGAGAGAGTATTTGCCCGTAAGCCACAACAACAAATGCGTCTGCACCAGATTCTCGGAGCTGGGTCAAAGTTTCTTCATCTTTTTTCACCCTTTGAGGTTGCCATACAGGCAAATTTGCAGCAGAGGCAACTGTTTTGACCGGAGAGGGTGTTAGGGTATTACCACGTCCCCGTCTTTTATCTGGCTGAGTCACAACTGCTAGAACTTCAAAGTCTGAATGGTTCAGCAGTTTCTCTAGAGTAGGTACGGCAAAGTCTGGAGTTCCGAAGAATATGATTTTCATAGGGTCATTGGTCGTTGGTCGTTGGTTGGTGATGAAGGGGATACTTGGATGGGGGTCGGGGATCGGGGAAAACGCTGCCCACAATCGACGATCTTTTAACCTTCAAGAAAAAATGTCAATCGCCCACCATTCCACCCTAACTTTTCCCCTCACCCCTAACCAAACCCCTTTGGTTAAGCCTTATTAGCGAATAGTCAAGAATTCCTCACTATAAATTCAGAGGGATTGGCTTTTGGCTGTAGGATTGAGCCGATTATTGAGTTTTTATCGACAAATTTCTTTGATTTTCCAAACAAAAGTTGCCTAAGTAGGGTTATAATGAACTCGCTGGAACAAAGCCAGCAACCTATGCATCTGCTTGAGCTAAGTCTAACTGATGGGCAGTTGTCTGTAGTGCCTCTCAGGGATCAACTCGGGGTCTTGAAGCAGAGCTTTGAGGGAATGCCTTAATTGTTTAAGTGCAGAACTCAGTGCAGGATGTTGCTTTGCGCCATGCTTGTTCGATGGGACAAGCTTTGCGAACAGCGATCGCACTTGGCTTAACTTCTATATATTTTAGAACTCTGCGTCTATACCAAACTGCCAAACCAGAGATGTGTTCCCTTAACTGTTGTAACTGGTAATCGGTTTTAGCAGTTTTACTTTTATGTCCTTTCTTCGGTTAGATGCCAGAAGCGCTCGTTAAGTAAACTTAGCGATGAGTTTCATTTGCAAAATTTTAAAGTAGTGCCATACTTGTACCGAGATCGGTATTTATGGTGTGGTATCAACCTATAAACAAGTGATTGCCACTCCTCGCACTCAGACTGAGTAAGCACTTGCTGCGAGTATTAGTATTCAAGCTAGTACGGCGATACTCATTGAACTACACCCGATTTGGGTATTGCTAGGTGCGATCGCTAGCATGGTGTAGAAAGTTATTTCTCACTTAGTCTGTACAAATATCATACTAACATCTTCTCGGAAAACTCAGTAGCAACGATGCGTAGTTAAAGATACTCAATTTTGTAAAGGTATGCGAAATTTGAGTAAACGACCTCGTTAAAATAGAGAGTTCCTTGTTATACATATTATTGATAGTTAGACCGTTTGCTGTAACAGGCGCTCCTCCTCACACAGCAACCGCCCTTTAGAGAGTCAGAAAATGCTAAAACACCTATTATTATTAGAACGGTTATCCATTCAACCATTTCAAAAATATATAATTTTTGTTATGCTGATCGCGCCTTTATTGGCGGCGTCCGCTCACTCTACCTTGGCAAAACAAACACAAGCAGCTAGAAGCAAACCCGTAATTCCAGAATCTAATGCTGTAGCATCTGGCTCGGTGTCAATGGAAACGACTGCGGTAGGCGAACTAAATTTAGATGAAGTATCAAAAATATCTCAAGACACCTTTGTTTCTAAATCACTATCCATACCGATATCCATAGCTGCACTTAACCAAGCCCAACTACCAGACCGTGAACTTGAGGGGTTAATACTTGAAGATGATTCTCTGTCCAGAGAAATTGCAGCACCTGATGAAGAACTACTAGCAAAAGTGGAACTTGCTCCAACGCTCGTCCCACAGCAATCTCTGAGCGAAAACTTTTCCGAGCGCCAATCAGATGTGGTGCAAAGATTGAAAGCCGCTAAGATGAAGTCTCAGGCAATCTTCAATCATGATTCTGCCTCCAAACAAGTTTTGACTGCCGAAGTGTTACAAACAGCTAAAGTTGCGCCTTCGATAGATACCTTAAAATCAGTTACCGCAGTCCCTGTGGTTGAAAAACCACCAGAAGGAGCTGAAGTACAAGTAGATCCTATAGGTAGTCCTCATGCCATTCCTTGGCAATGGATACAGGTTACACAAGAGACCATTGCTTCAAAAGGTGCTTCTGGAATACGTTACTATCGCAGCGTACCTGTCATCTCTCCAGATGGAAGATACGCAGCTTACAGTCGCGTGCAAATAGAAGTTAAACCAGAAATGCACAATAGCCGCGTGAGTAGCATTCTCTTTGTAGAAGATAGACAAACTAAGAAACTGCGAGTGATTAGTTCTACTTCTGCCTTAAACGACCCACTCTTAAAAGTTAATGTCACTGCACCCAATAACGATACACAAGGAACTATTGGAGTATTGGTTCCTGTCAGCTGGTCGGAAAAAGGCGATCGCTTTCTCGCTCGTAAGTTTGAAGGCTACATGAACACATCCGACGTTACAGATCGTGCTGTCATTTGGGATTGTAAGAACGGTCAGTCGCATTCCGTGACACCTTCTCAAGACCAATACAAGCATGAAATTGCTGTCTTGTTAGGTTGGAGTAAAGCACAACCCGAACAGGTACTATTCCGCGCTGGTGAATTAGGCGATGAAGCATGGCCTCTCGTGACAGTTGGCTATGATGGTACAACCGTAGCTGCAACCAGCACCGATCGGGCAGTGACCTTTGGTGAAAAAGTAAAAGAGATTTGGGGAGACCCTCCAGTCGCCTATAGGTAGTTTTTGAACTCTCCACACTTTGAAAAACGCGGATTTTGAACAGTTGTCACTGCGCCGGATTTGTCCCACGTAGTAAGGTTAGTTTTTTGGCATCAAATTGATATGGTGAATAAATTAAGTTTCACCTCAAAACCGGGCAAATTCTAAACCGCCGCTTTTCAAAATTATTACCATTAACATAACCGTAGGGGCGAACGGTTGTTCGCCCCCGGTTGTTCGCCCTCTCATGTGTATTGCACTTAAGTTAAAAAATATAAACATTTCTGAAATTCTGACAATTAACAAATGACAAAGAATAGCTTTAGCCAGTTAATTTTATTGACGCAACCTACTTAAATTTATGAGTGGCTGCGGTCTGCTGAAGGCAGTAGGGAAGCTATCGGCATAAATTGTCAACTTCTACTTTTTTTGCAACAAGAGCACAGCAAAGCTACATCAGGCTAGTGGCTGGTATTAGAAACGTAAAGGAATTGAACTTGCCTTCTAGAGAAGATTTTGCTATCACAGCATTTGTAGGCGAAATGCTACCACAGTCTCTGGTTTTAAGTTTAAGCTAGTGGATTAGAAACTTAACTCGTAAAGCCGCAGTACTACGGATAGATCCAAAGAACAGCGGTTTGATAACACCAGAAACTAAAAGCTAGGGCTTCCGGGAAAATAATTTTCGGTAAAGATTACAGAGATGAATGAAGCTGATACTCCGAATAATGAGGCTTTTGTTGAACCATTAGAATCGAGTAACTCGCCGTCACCGGAACAGGGGAGTTGCCCGTTTTACTCTGTCTTGGTTAATGAAACAACAGCCATTGCGAAAGTTCCACTACTAGCACCTGCCCAAGATAAGCAGTGTGAGAGCGCAATTTCATCAGACGATGCTCCTCAGGAAGACTGGGTAGCAGAGCCCGATCGCGAAAAACAGCAGGCAATAGACTCTGAATTCAAGAAATTATTGGCATTGAACGAAGAACTGCGTTCCACCAATGATGACTTGTACGACCAAGTACAGAAGCTCCAACTTGCCCTAGCTGAGTCGGAAAAAGCTGTGGAGTGGCAGAAAAAGCGCTCAAGTGTCACAGAATCGATGCTGAACCAACAAGCAAAGGAATTGACTGCTGCCCAAGAGGAAATGCAGTCACTATATCAACAGCTAGAAACTGCAACTGCAACCGTTCAACGCCAAGAGAGTGTCATCGAAAATCACAAAACGCAATTAGAACTCAACCAACAACGCCTTGCCCAGTTAGAGCGGGAATGCTCCCTTATTCAATCTAACTATAACGAACAGTCTCATCAGTTAGTGCAAGCAGAAAATGCTTGTCGGGAGTTACGGACTCGTTTAATGCGACAGCAACGCCAGACTTTGCAATTTAAGGCAGCGCTAGAAAAGTGTTTGGAGGCTCCTGTCCCCAGCTACGATGCCTTGGATGATAGCAACGTACCTAGCAAACCCTCAAAACTCTCCAAGCCGGTGAATTCTTTGTTTACCTACACACAACAACCCATTAAACCTTGGTCAGGAGAACAAGAATCTTTTACAGATGATGATGACGATAATCCTTGGGGAGAATCTTCCGTCACAAGTACCCAAATAGGAAATATTCCCATTAAGAACCAATCATCTATTTGGACCACCGTAGATGACGATGAACCACTAGCCCCAACACAGCCAACTGATACACCAGAAATTCCACCAGTGTCTGTCGTAGGTGCTAGTGGTCTAGAACAGCAATTAGATGATGTCATCCAAATGTTTTTCGCTGCTCATCCTGCACCTGCATCGCCACCCTCCCCTTCAGCAACGAATGCAGATAGCAATCCGGCGGCTGCAGCTATTTGGGAAACAACGGCGACACCTTTGGCAGATGAATCAGAAACACCTAAATCAGCCATTACAAGTAATTCTACTGAGGAAATTAAACAAGATTGGTCAGAGCAATTACCAGTCATCAAACTATCGGGAACTGCTCTTACCCAGGAACAGCTGATGAATGAATCGACTAATTCTAATTCCCCCTCTCCCCTGCTTTATCCGCACCGCCCACCAAAAGGGCGAAAGTCTTTCTCGGCTGTTGAACTGCCGCATTTTCGTCCAGAAGGTCAGTAGTCAAGGGTCAAGTCGCTATCTCCCTGCTCGTAATTCGTAATTATTACCCCACAGAGAAATCTGGGGGCAGTCGCTTTAGTCGCTTTGCCCCAATTCGTAATTCATGAAATTTTTAACTACGAATTACGAATTATTTGGTCAAAGGTCAATAGTCAATAATTAAAAACAATTAAACCAATAACCAATGACAAATGACAAATGACAAATGACCAATGATAGCAAAACGTTGATATCTTTAATCAATTGTTCGCGTTCCTGTTCGGTTTTCATAATTAAGCCTCTTTCAGATTGTTGATTTTGATTAATTTCTCAATTCTATTTTTTAGAATGTTTAATTCAGTTTGGTAAGTATCGCAATCGCTATCAATACCCAAACCAAGAAAACATCTAAGGGCTTTATTAATTATGTCAGATTCAGATATATCTGTAACGGCTTCTAGCTTCTGCTCCAAGTTAGACAAAGAGTTCTCTAACTTTGCTGTCGATTGGCGATCGCCAAAGACGCTGATAACGACACATTGACCTTTTCACTGGTCAGCAAGCCAGAGGGGATGACAGTCAACCCCAGCACGGGAGTTGTGAGTTGGACTCCCAATGGCAATCAATTAGACACTTATAACGTGACCTTAGCTGTAACGGATGGCAAGGGAGGAACTGCACAGCAAGTCTTTAAAGTCAAGACTCAGATGGGGCTTTATCAAATCAACGCTTGCGTGCTTTCTTACGTGCTGCATCGCGCACTTGTTGATTCAGCAAGTAACCAAAACCAGCTTTTTCCATACGGCGCACAAACTCTTCACGGCTATCACTGAGTGAGGCTGCAGTAGCGTCCACATTCCAATTGTGTTCCGCTAATTTGCTGAGCAAGTAAACTCGTCGGGTTTGTGCAGCTGATAGACGGTAGGTTTTAAGGTATTCCAACTCTCCATTCTCTCGCACGATCGCTTCCCCAATATGATTTTCTTCTTTGGGTTTCAAGTTAGAAATAAATCGTTGGAGAAAGAAAGGTTTAGCACTATAAACTATCTTAGACTGAACGCTACATTCTAAAAGCCCAGAAGCCATAAAACCTTGAAATGATGCCCAATCAGAACGCATTGTTTGTATAGCTTGCCTCAAAGAAGCCAAACTATTAACTTTAGACTCATCCACAGAAACATCCATTGGAAAAGTCGTATCGTACAGAAAGCCGTACTGATAGAGCAATTCACCGTAAAAGTCTTCTAGTAAACTCGTATGAAGAAGTCGATAATCTTCTGGAGTGGGAACCACAAATGCTGAGGCAAGGGCTTCTGCAACAAACACCAAAACTCCAACCTGCCCTTCATGAATCTCAAATACCCGCAAAGCTTCTTCTAGCCCAGCAATATAATGCCCACTCACAGATGTTTCAAAGCGGCAACCCAAACCGTAAGAGAGGGCATACTTGGAATATTCACTCCAGGCAATATCAGGACCCGAGAAGAACATCGACAGAAAACCTTCCATCGCCAGGTGTAGGGGTAAAAACCGCAATTGGTTAGTCCCCTCCCGCTTCGCCATGCGATGCATGAGTCGCACAGTTGCACAACCCCAATCAAGACGTTTTCCATCAGATTTCACCATCTGTCCGCCAAAAGTTGCTAGCGGGCTACCATCATTTGTCCAAGACAATACCAGTCCGTGAGGCACATAAGAAACGTACTTCATCCCTGGTTCCGTCATCTGCCCTTCCAGAGAGACGATTGTCATGTCTTCGTTATAATTGCGTTGTAGTAAGCGCAAATCACCACGTACCTGACGGCGCAGCAGTGGTACAAGTCGCACTGTACCCCAAACTTGAGAAGGGGCAATTTCTAGTCCTTTTAAAGATAAATTGGATATTAAGTGAGTTTTTTGTGCCATAAAAATTTTAGATATTTGCTAATGGCTAATTGTTCATTGCCACTAACCACGAACCACTAACCACTAACCATTAACAGACAACAACAATTTCACTCGTTCTGCCAGATACTCTTCCAGTTCTGACAAAGGTGCAGAACCATCAGCAAACCGGGCAAAGCCCAGCATAGTAGGTAAATCCTCCGCATCTCGCAACCCTACGGTAGGAATGCTAGAACTCAGAGAAACCAAAGAATAGTCTTCTGAATTAAAGACAGGATTGCAGTGAACTATGGAGGTGCGCTGCATGGGGTCTAAACGGGTGCGGAAAATACGCAGCAGTTGTGCAGCACCGCAGGGAGGATCGTTCTCACAACCATCAGAAACAATTACCACCAAGTCTGCACCCCACTCTAAAGCATTAAGTAGGGGAGTCCCTAAGTCGGTTTGTCCGCGAGGATGAATGAGTAGTGAATTTTCTACAGGTGCTGTCCAAAAGGCACGGTATTCTTGGGATGCGGCTTTTAATAGATAATTTGTAGCTAATGCTACACCTAACGGACGGCGGCGTTTTTCTGAAGAGCCGGAACTAGAGTAGCTGCAATCCAAAACGGCTGCGACTCGCCCAAGTTTTAGAGGTGCTTTTTTTAACGTAAACCGAGCAGAGTTTTCTAATGCCTCGTTTAAAGTCTGCCATTCCTTTTGTCGAGTTTCCACAGGTAAGGAGAGAATATACAATGCCAGACGAGTTAGGGGAAGACGACCCAAATCGAGATTGATTTCCACTTGTTCGGTACGTTCGGCTGCACTCTGAAAACGCAACTTCTCAGTCAAAGTCATGCGTTGTTGAATGCGAGACAAGAACACTTCACGCTTAATTTGATGTTTTGCAGCCAAACCTTCTGCAATTGTAAAGGGCAAATCGTAAACTGCTTCGGCGCTGTAATGTGCCTGACGAAACTTTTCAAATAACTCTGTTTCGTATACCTTTTGTTTCCAGTTACGGAAAAGAAAGTTACCCAGTTCGCCTTGTAGTTTGAGGTGTGCATGAGACACAATGGCTCTCACTTTTGCCCTATACTTAACAGCATCAAAGCTGATATCTCGGCGGTGCTGAAGATATTCGCGAGCGATCGCACGACTGCGACGGTTATTAATTCGTTGTTTCCGCAGCTGCTGCAACAGTCCCCAAGCGCGTTGAGGTGGTAACTGTCTCAAGGCTGCTGCAATTAATGCACCTTCTTCCTCGCGATGTTTTGGGTTAGTTTCCCGCCCTGTTGCTAACAGTTTTAAAATAATTTGTGCTTGATTAAAGTGATTGATGCCAGCTGCTAAAGTGCGAGCGTATAGCAAACGATAATTACCAAGAATATAGTCATGTAAAAAATCAATGGACACTCGCTGACCGTAAGCATCATCATAAAATTCTTTTTGTCCAGTGCAGGCAAGGCAGGCATTAATAAACATGACTAAATCTTCCCGTGCCACCTGCTCAACTCGATTATTATAGTTAGCAGTCATAAACCCGACATACAACCAATGATATTAAGAGGATGCTGTTTGGGGAAAGGTGGCACGACCAGCTATTAAGCTTCAAAAGGCTTCGTTACGGAAGTCGCGCTCAAGTCCCGCAAACAGCAAGACTGAATATTTGAATATTTTGTACTTTGTTGAAGAGGATGCTGTTCGGGGAAAGGCGGCATGACTAGCTAACAAAGCTGTCACAAGCTAATTTCGGAAGTCATACCAAAGTCCCGCGAACAGCAAGACTGGTCAGTTAACAGGATTAACTTATAACTGATGATTGATAACTGGTAACTGAAGATTGTGATAATTGCTGCAACAGTAACTCCGTAGATGGTAAGAGTTCCGTTACAAACACGCCGATTTCACGTTCTACGTCTGAGGTTAACCACAGACCTTTGAGAACAACCTCAATAAACTCATTATCGCAACGGCAAATTTGCAGGCTATTGTCGCGAGTTGCGTTTTCCATCTCAATCAAGCCAGAAAACTCTGCAGGCAGTAGAAAAGAAGCAGTGCTAGGTTCAATATGGATGCTTGTAGCCAACCGTACAGCCAATATGACTCTTACATTTACCCAATTTTCTAAAGATTCGTTTAAATGCTCTAGGCTAAAATTATCGAGCGTATATGTTAGTTTTAGCATATTGACTTCCTGACATCCTGTTGTATGTTCCTTGGCAGTTCCTTATTTCTATACATCAATGTACTTGGGGCAAATTCCCTAAAGCCAACGAAAGTTTCAACAGCGAGAAAGCCTGTAAAATCAGGGTTGGACTCCTAGGGGAAGTTGTTAAACTTAGGGGATTCCCCGAACTTTTGTTTGACAACAGCAATGGCAAGACCAAGCTACGGACCAGAAGCAAAAAAACGAGCAAGGCGCTTGTTAGAAGTGCTGCTTGCTTATGCTACTGATGAATTGGGAGAGTGCAATGAAGTAGCTTTAGATGCGCTACGCCCCCAAATCCAGACGCGCTGGCAAACAGAAAATCGATTGGTGATCGGAACGAAAGTCAGATATTTGGCGGCGTTGACAGGTGTGGAGTTAGGGCAAATTCCATTAAACGCCGAACAAATTAAGGAAGCCTTGAAACGATTTGAGGATTTCTTAGAGATTTTGGAAGATAACCGTCTATCTCGGGGTGGTTCGGAAACTTGGCACTTTACTTTAAAGCTTTGGTACAACCGTAGGGATAAGGAAGCTAACTTACGGCAATTTGACACGGAATGGGAAAGCCGCCGCCCTGAGAAGTCGAAGCAAGTCACTGGGTACGAGGAACAACTCACTCCCTCACTCCCTCCCTCAGACACTCCCTCCCCCTCCCCCAACTGGCAACAATTATGCCGTACTACCCTAGAGGCGCAGAACCAGAGACGATTGACTACCAACCCACTCACAAGTTTGGATGGGTTGAGTTTTGAACTTGATGAAGTGTATGTCCCTTTGGGATTGATGGAAAGGAAACACAGAGACAGGCGCAGTGAAGACGTTTCTCCAGTACAGGGTTCGCGATTGTACGAATCAGAAGATAGGTTGGTGACTCAGACGTTTGCACCTGATGAATTTCTAGAACAAGTCCTAAGGCAAAGACGAAGCAGGCGCATTGCCATTGTTGGAGAACCAGGTGCAGGAAAAACTACTTTACTGCAAAAAATTGCGTTTTGGGTACTGGATAATACACAAGACCTACCTATCTGGATTTCTCTTGCGGACTTGCAGGGAAAGAGTTTAGAACAGTATCTCCTTCAAGATTGGTTGCGATCGGCAACTCGCAAACTGTATGTTTCTAAAGAAATAGAAGAAGCATTCTGCGAACAGTTCAATGAAGGAAGGGTTTGGTTACTGCTTGACGCAGTTGATGAAATGGCAATGGAATCCAGCCATGCTTTAGTGAAAATTGCTAGTTTCCTAACGGGTTGGATAGCAGATGCAAGAGTTCTGCTCACTTGTCGGCTTAACGTTTGGGATGCAGGAAAAAACGCTTTAGAATCTTTTGATACTTATCGCAACCTTAATTTTACTTATGGTGATTCTCAGACCCCAGACCAAGTAAGGCAGTTTATTTGCCGTTGGTTTCGAGATAATCCTGTATTGGGACAAAATTTGCGAGCTGAGTTAGATCAACCGGGAAAAGGACGGATAAAAGATGCGGTGAAAAATCCCCTGCGTCTAGCACTGATGTGCCGCAGTTGGGGATTGCGGCGGGGAGGATTGCCCAATACTAAAGCTATGCTTTACGAGCAGTTTGTAGAAGCTATATACGAGTGGAAACAAGACCGCTTTCCTACAACTTCTGCCCAACGCCAGCAATTAAATCAAGCACTTGGGGAATTAGCTTTGCAGGCTATAGCCCAGGCAAAAACTAAATTCCGTCTCAGCCATCGCTTTGTTTGCCAAGTATTGGGCGCACCTGATGATGGGATGTTTCAATTAGCACTACAGCTTGGTTGGCTCAACCAAGTAGGCATATCAGAAACTCAAGGGGAAAAAGTCTATGCCTTCTACCATCCCACTTTTCAAGAATACTTTGCAGCACTAGCAATTGATGATTGGCATTTTTTCTTGAATCCTAGCGTAAACACTGTTCCTCCTCAGGTTTCCTCCTTCCGCATCTTTGAACCAGAATGGCGGGAAGTAATTTTGCTATGGTTGGGGAGAGATAGCATACCGCAAGCACGCAAAGAAGAATTTATTCAAGCCCTCATCGAATTTAAAGACGGCTGCGGGGATTTTTACAGCTATCAGGCTTATTTTCTTGCAGCCCAGGGAATTGCCGAGTTTGCAGACTGTTCTTTGTGTTATGAACTTGTAACACAACTTATCAAATGGCGCTTTGGTTATTTCCACCCAACACAACAAAAGTGGTGGCGGTTTCCCTCCCCAATTTTAGAAGGTGCGCGGGTCGCTTTGCTGAAAACTGACCGCAAATGCGCGATCGCAGCCTTAGAAGAGTTTATCACAACCAGCCAAAACGACTTTGACAAATGGAATGCAGCATACAGTTTGGGGAAAATCTTTGACCCAGGAAATCGAATTGCGATATCAGCTCTAGAAGAACTTGTAACATCAATCCTTCATGAAAATTTACGCTGGCAAGCAGCAGATAGCTTGGGAAAAGTTGACCCTGGCAATCCAGTCGCAATTGCAGCACTTATTAAAATCATTGAGTCCACTAAAAAGGATTCAATTCGTAGGAAAGCCGCCTATAGCTTGGGAAAAATTGACGCAGGTAACCCATTAGCTTTCTCCACACTCGAAAAAATTATAAATTCCACAAATCATGAATTTCTGCAACAACAAGCAGCAGATAATTTGGAAATGCTTCGTTCTGGAAAAGCAATTTCCAATCAAGAAATCGGGAGTTTGGAGAATAGAGATAAACCTCCATACCGCAATCCCATAGAAGGCACTGGTGAGAATGCCAGAATGATAACAGCGTTAGTCCAAGGAATTACAGGCACTACAGATGAAGATACCAAAAGACGTAGAGCTTGCAGGTTAGCTAAAGCCGATCCGGGAAACAAAATTGCATTTTATACCTTAGTACATCTTGTGAAATCTGCAACCAGTGAAGTTGTTCGCAAGCGGACAGCAGATAATTTCAAGAAAATTCTGCTTGATGAACAAATACCAGAATTAATTTCACTCTTTAAAAATTGCTTTTCTGATGAAGTCAAAGAAGATGAACTCGATAGATTTCGACACTGTTATAAACTTCTCTGGTATTGTTCTGAAAAAATGAATTACATTGACTTTTATAAAGTTTGGCATCATAAGTAGGGCATTTGCTCTAAGTCAAACGTTGCGATCGCTCCTATGTTGCAGTTAAATGGGTTTCAGAGGAAATTCATGCTGAAGCTCCTGTTAATCCAGATTATCAAGTTTTTTGAATCGATCGCATTACTTGGTAGCATTGCTTTTATTCTTTTCCCGTCGCAAAAAGTGACGGCTCGCCGTCAAGCAACAGTAGAATGGTTATCTACAGCCGCCTTCTCGGAGGGAAAATTTAAACAAGTCTTTGCGCTTTCAGTATTAATTCTTTCCCGTAGTTTGATTTCTCAAGTTCCAAAATCAGTAAATTGACGCACATACGGTTCGTGAAACGCCAAAACAATATCTTGCTTGGGTACTCCCATTTCAACCAATCGATTCGCAATTCCTTCTTCCGTACCATCATGTTGAATCCAAATTCTCCCATCTTTTATATCGAGATGTAGAATACAGCCAAAATCTCGTTTATTTCCCCGCCAACCAACATAAAGTAGTTGATAGTGGTCTTGCTGTTCGTCGAAAATTGTTTGCACCTCATACTCTTCGTAATTTCGTGACATTGAAGCCCGCTTTTGTCGTTCGGAGAGAAGATGTCGAATATACTGCCGATATTGTTCTACAGCCATTGACGAATAACCTCCTCTTGTACATCGTAAATTATCAATCGTAATTGATATTTTTTAACTGCCGATGCAATAAATTTCCGTTGAAAAAAACTTTCATAAATTGGAACGCGAACAGCTAAATAAAGTAAGCGATCGGGTTCAACTTTATCTAATGCATCCCGATAATTTAAAAATTGTCCTAAGGCAGTATGAAATTCTGAAACATTCGATGTACTGATAAAACTTTTAATTTCTACCGCTATTTTTTCTCGAATCAACAGCCGCTTATATGCCGACAGCTTGTTGAGCCCGCCACTAGTAAACACCACCTCAATCACTAAATCGGGACGCACTCGACCTGGGGCAAGTTTATAAGATTTATCAGCTTCTCGCTTGACAGCACCTGCTTCACTCTCTAGAGTCATGGAGCCAGTTGAGGTGAAGTCAAACCCTGCCATCAGCAGGTATAGTTCTAACAAAGCGCCGATTCTTTCCTTAACAGTTTCGTGGCGTTCACCGGGCATGCGTCGGATCTCCAAAACACCATCCAGGAAAGAGAACCGATATCCAGGACGGTCTAACAATTGCTCAACTGCTTTGAACTCTCTCCAGGTCAGTCCCTCAAACACCAAGGGTGATTCTTTTCTTTGTGTTGCAAATTATACAAACTAGTTTCTACCGATAAAAGCAATTGAAAATTGAAAGCATATGCGAAGAATTATCTAGACTCGCAGGTTCAAGTTACTATAAAAGGTGTCGGCTAGCAATCCTACAGCATAGAACTAATGATACGGATTTCATTAACAGAAGCCCAACGTCGCTTACCTGAACTGATTGCAAGCCTGCAACCTGGTGAAGAAGTGCAGATTTTTTCTGACAATCGCACCGTCGCCAGACTGATTGCCGAACTCCAATCACCCCGCAAGCCTCGCCAGCCCGGTAGTGCAATCGGAACCCTAATTATCCATTCCGGAGACGAAACCCACTTGGAAGGTTTTCATGAGTATATGCCGTGACATATTGCATCTTTGAGTGGGAGGCGGTGGGTTTTTAGGCAAAACGGTAAGAGCAGTGGGCACTCAATGTTTAATCCAAGAAAAATTGTTGTCGAGATGCCCAATACAATAAACAGCCCCAGATAAAGCAGTATGCACGCGATCGCGTCCGCCTATTTTTGCTGCATACAATGCCCTGTCAGCTTCAGCAATCAGCCCTTCACCATCACCATTTGCTTGAGGCATTTCTGTGGCAACACCGGCACTTATTGTCACACGAGTGCTGACTCGGGAGTTGCTGTGGGGGATAGAGAGTTTTCGGACAGTGTAGCAGATGGTCAGAGCAATATCAGCAGCTTCATGGGCGTTGGTGTTGGGTAGAATCACGGCAAATTCTTCCCCTCCGTAACGTGCAACCAAGTTAGCAGGGGCTTTCACACTTTCTTTGATGGCACAAGCAACCTGTTGAAGACAGCGATCGCCCGCCCGATGACCGTAGGTATCGTTGTAAGACTTAAAGAAATCGATATCGCACATAATGAGGGAAAGAGGTAATTGCTTCTGGCTCATCAGCCTCCACTTTAGGTCGAGATACTCATGAAACTTGCGGCGATTGGCCACTTGAGTTAAATCATCAATAGCAACCAATCGGTGCAATTCTTTGTTAGCAGTTTGTAGCTTTTTGTTAGTGGCTTCCAATTTTTGCTGAAGCTGAGATTGCTGAATCAATCGCCTGACCCGCTGACGCAAAACTGCCCAGTGAATTGGTTTGGTCACATAATCACTTGCACCCACCTCAAACCCTCGGTCAACGGATGCTTGGTCTTCTAAACCCGTAATCATCAAAACAGGAGTATATTGACTACTACCCAAACATTGCAACTGAGTGCAGCATTCAAATCCATCCAGATCTGGCATGATAGCATCAAGAAGTACGATATCAGGATGCAATTGGTTAAAGATAGTGAGAGCCTCTCTGCCATTCTGTGCTTCCGCTATCAGATAACCCTCCGTTTCTAGAAACAGTCGAAGTTGCATCCGAAAAAATGGATCGTCATCAACAATAAGAACTAAAGATTGATTTTCTGTAATAGTGCCTTGCATTATATATTTTTTCCTTATATGAAGTAAGTGGACAGAAATAAATAGAAATGTGTTGTGAAATGTAAACCGACTCGAAATCCTTACTAATGACTAATGACAAAGGACTAAGGACGGTCTTCATGAGTTAACTTTATTTGTGTCACCCTACTTATTTCTGTTTGTAAGGCAGTTTTGACTCGTTCATACTCTTTTTCAAGTTGTGAGAGTATTTCTTGGCAACCCTGCAGATCGTTGTTTCTTCCCCTAGCGTCTAACTCCTTACACAAGTGTGACAGGAAAATTGCTCCAACAGAAGCACTGCTTGACTTAAGTTTGTGCGCTGTCTGCCATAGAGCTTGGGCATCGAGATTTTGAACAGAGGCACTCATATCTTGTATGAGCTTAAAAGCTTCCACAAGATAAAATTCCAGCAGTTTAGCAAATGCCTCCCCATTCCCTCCCAGCATATCCCGCAGGGAACGCAAGATTTTAGTATCAATTGCTCCTTCTGAAGTACGGTACTCCAACCCAGTTGCAGCATCCCGAAATGCTGGGGGGGAAGAATGAGGGGAGGGGTTTTGCAAAGATTGTGGATTATCAACGTCGCTAGATATAAATTCAGAACGCCTTCGAGGACGGCACTTGCTCAACGCATTGGCTAACTCCAAGAACTGAACGGGTTTGCTGATGTAATCGTCCATACCAGCAGCAAGACAAACCTCGCGATCGCCCTGCATGGCATTAGCAGTCATGGCGATGATGTAAGGACGTGCATCAACATCCCATTCCTGACAAATTCTCCGCGTTGCTTCTAACCCATCCATTTGGGGCATATGAATATCCATCAACACCAAGTCGTAGGATTGAGAGCGTAACACTTCTAGCACTTCCAGCCCATGAACTGCAATATCTGCCTGATAACCCATTTTTTCAAGCATCAGCAGTGCAACTTTCTGATTGATAACCGTATCCTCTGCCAAAAGAATTCGTAGGGGCAAGCGTTTTGCAAAATGAGGGTCAAATTCTGGAGAACTAGAACGCAAATTTTGAAATTTACTGTGTGTTGGATCGGTGAAGGCTTGGGCAGTAATGGTAAAATAGAAAGTCGAACCAACACAAAGGCTGTCAAAAAAACATTGTTCTTCACGTGCCCATGTTGGACTGGGAGTGCCACCGACGCAACCACAGCTCTCAACCCATAAAGTGCCGCCCATTATCTCACAGAGCCTCTTGCTAATTGCCAGTCCCAATCCCGTGCCACCATATTGTCGGGTCGTCGAGGCATCCCCTTGAGAAAATGGTTTGAATAAACGTTCCATTTTTTCAGATGCAATACCAATACCCGTGTCTTTGATAGAAAATTCAACTTCCCAAGATACCTTCTGTTGTATTTCTCCTGTAACTCGTTGTTTTGCCCGAACACAAACCATCACTTCTCCAGATTCAGTAAACTTAACAGCATTCCCAACAAGATTTACTAAAATTTGGCGCAGACGCGTGACATCACCGATAATGTAAGACGGCACCTGCGGCTGAATTGCATAAGCTAAAATAATATTCTTTTGGGCTGCTTTAGGAGCCAAAATGTCTGTAACGTCCTCCACGCAAGCTTTTAAGTCAAAAAGCTGTTCTTCCAGTTCTAGCTTGCCAGATTCTATTTTGGAGAAATCTAAAATATCATTAATAATAGTGAGCAACGACTCTCCACTACTGCAGACTGTTTCAAGAAAATCCTTTTGTTGGGGAGTAAGTTCAGTATCTAGCAGTAATGCTGTCATGCCAATGATTGAATTCATGGGTGTGCGAATTTCGTGGCTCATCATCGCCAAAAACTCGCTTTTTGCCCGATTTGCAGCTTCGGCATCGCGTTTTGCCTGCTTGAGAGCAATATTTTTTAAAGTGAGTTCTTCCCGCTGACGGGTTTCTTTCTCTAGCAATTGTTGTAAGGCTTGCTGTGCTTGCAGGCGTTCGGTAATATCCTTCATAAAGCAGTGATGTCCGATGAGCTGTTGTTGTGCGTCATAAGCAGGAACCATCACGACTTGTTTGTAAAAGATGGAGCCATCCGGACGAATACCTCTAGCTTCTGCTTCCACCTTGCCTTGCTCAAGCATCTGCTGATAAGCAGCAAGCATTTTCTCAATGTCCTCAGGGTGGACAGTAGCTTGCCAACTCATTCCCAGCATTTCATAAGGTTGGTAACCTGCAATACTAGCATATTCTCGATTCACAGACACATATCGTCCTTTAGTATCAAGTCGCGAGATGCCGGATACTGCATTTTCTAAAACAGCGCTCATTTGTTGTAGTTCTACTTCTCTTAGCTTGCGCTCTGTAATATCTCGTAAAATAGCTGTAAATATTGTTTCATCATTAATTTCTAACTTAGAGATAGAAGCTTCAGCTGGGAACTCTGTACCATCTTGACGACGACCAAAAATTTCGCTACGTTCTCCCATGCGTCGCGCTTCACTACCTGAGTGACCAAAGCTTTTAACAGACTGGTGATGTTTAGCAGCAACACCTTCGGGCAGCAGTAAGCTTAGAGGTTGGCCTATCACTTCAAGTGCCGAGTAACCAAAAATCCTTTCTGCACCCTGGTTAAATAAGGTAATATGCTGGTTTGCATCTATCGAGATAATGGCGTCGTTGGCAATTTCCAAAATGCCAGCAAAGCGAGCTTGAGAAATTTGCAGGGCAACTTCGGCTTGCTTGCGTTCGGTCATATCCACACAGGCACCAATATATCCAGCAAAGCTGCCATCGGTTGTAAATCGCGGTACTCCAGTATCTACAACCCAACGATACTCACCGTCAGCACGGCGCAGACGATACTCCATCTCAAAGGGTTGTCGTTCTGCAAAGGCGTTGAGATATGTATCCAGGCAGTATTGCAAGTCTTTTGGATGGACTCCTTCTGTCCAACCGTTACCAAGTTCTTGTTCTAAAGTTCTTCCAGTAAAATTGAGCCAGGTCTGATTGAAAAAGTTACACATTGCATCAGTACCGGAAACCCAAATTAACCTGGGAACGGTGTCTGCTAATGTACGAAATCGCGCTTCGCTCTCTTTTAAAGCTTCCTCCATCTGTTTGCGTTCGGTGATATCTGTATGAGACCCCACCATCCGCACGACATTTCCTTCTTCATCCCAAAGTGCCTGTCCTCGGTCAAGAATCCACTTATAGCTATTATCCTTACATTGAACTCGATGCTCGGTGATGTAAAAGGGGGTTTTTTTTGCAAAGTGGTCTTTAATCGCCTGTGTCACCCACTCCAAATCCTCTGGATGAACGCGACGTGCCCATTCATCTAAATTGTTAGCAATTTCATGGTCTTCATACCCTAACATTTCCTTCCAGCGAGCAGAGAAAAATACTTCGTTGGTTTTGACGTTCCAGTCCCAAATGCCATCGTTATTTCCCCGCAGTGCGAGTTGCCAGCGTTCTTCTTTTTCCCTCAGTGCTTCTTGTGTTTGTATGCGATCGCTAATATCGGTCTGAATTGCAATAAAGTGGGTTAGAGTTTCGTTGTTGTCATAAATAGGAGAAATTCGTAATTCATTCCAAAATAACGTTCCATCTTTACGGTAGTTGCGGAGAACAACGGTGCAACTCCTTCCTGTCTTGAATGCTGACCGCAGTTCCTCAAGTGTTGGTTGTTGAGTATCTGTGCCTTGTAAAAATCGGCAGTTACGTCCCATCACCTCAGAAGCACTGTAGCCTGTAATTTGCTCAAAGGCAGAGTTGACGTAAATAATCGGAAGGTCGGGAAGTCGGGCATCAGTAATGACAATTCCATTACTGCTAGCCGCTAGCGCCCGTTCCCTCAGTCTCAAGGTTTCCTCCTGTTCTTGCTTAAACAGGCTTTGGGCAAGCTGCCGATTGATTGCTGCTATTTCACGATCGCTTGCTTTGGCACCCTGCTTGCAATACATTGATATTATTAGTATTCCAACAAGCAAGCACCCTGCTATTACGAGAAATGTTAGCAAAGTCTCACCACTCAGTAAAAAGCATTGTCTCATCTGCTCTAATGCCACAAGGTAAGTGTCGAATCAACTTTTACTATGGGCGATCGCAATCACTTAAACAATAAGGATATTTACGGAGCTTTCAATGAGATGTTTTTTTTGTAAACTCAAAGTTAAAGTTTTAAGAATGTTGTGAAAATTAGATATAAAGTTTTTCATTAAATTTAATTATTTTTTTATATTTTTGTTCTCGTTCGCGTTATTTTTATCCCTTTTCTGACTATTTTTTTTTTATCTCTAATTTCACGTTACTTAAAATACAAGTAAGCTTTAATACGAGGGTTTTATTTAATTTATATTAAGATTTGCTAATTTTTTTATTATGCTAAGGTTCCTCATAAATAGATTTAACTAATTAATACTGTCCTTTGTCATCTGTCGTTGGTCATATATATAAGTTATTGCTTCATAACCTTGTCTTTTCGAGTTCTGTTCTGAGGGCGCTAGTGACTCTTTCATGCTCTTTTTGAAGTTGTTGGACTGTTTGAGTAGTTTGCTGTAAATTGTTGCTTTTTGCCATTGCTTCTAGTTCTTGACTTAACTGGGACATAAGCGTTGCTCCAACATAAGCACTGCTGGATTTGAGTTTGTGTGCTGTTTGGTGTAAAGTATGAGCGTCTTGGTTCTTGGCAGCTGTGCTGAGAGTTTTTACCAGAATAAGAGCGTCTTCTAGATAACAGTTAAGGAGTTCGGCAAAAACAACTTTATCTCCTTCTACCATATCCCACAGAGATTGCAGCATTGTGCCATCAATTGTAGCGGGTTCTAAATCTTTCTCTTCCATCTCTCTTTTGATAAGGGGGTTGGGGTGAATTATACTGCTGAGAGAGCGAGATCGACTCAATGCTTAAGCTAATTCCTCAAGCTGAACGGGTTTGCTAACGTAATCATCCATTCCAGCCGCCAAACAAGCTTCGCGATCGCTCCTGGATCTGTGAATTTTGACTGTAAATCAGCTCGTCACTGTCAAAAACCCGAAGTTTATAACCTTGCGGTACTTGTAGAATAGCATCCAACAAAGATTGAACCTGAAAAACTCCGACGATAAATCCATCAAATTTGTTGTCTACAAACAGGGGGACGTATGCCAAAAATCCTTCGCCCCCTTGGACAAGGTTGATTGTGCGAGTAAAAGTAGTTTGACGCTTTTTTCTGGACGCTTCTAGCGCCACCCGTCGTCTCGGTTCCTTTGTTAAATCCAGATTTTGTACGGTTTCGTTTCCAGCTAACGGCACAATCCAACGAACTTGAAGCGATGGGTCAACCCATTCAAGTGCGCGATATCCTTTATAGTCTTTCACATAAGCTGTGGCATCAGCTTCCCATTCTTTTTGTGGAGTCCCACCACGTACTTGCCAGCGCCGTCCCAATCGCTCTAGTGCTAAGATGCGAGTGTCGAGTTCGGCACTCAGTTTAGTTTCAAATGCGATCGCCTGTTGTTGAACAAGTTTCTCAATAGTCGCACACTCTTGTACTAGTAATCTTTGATAAAGGAAAACGACTGCGATCGAGACACAAATACCAACGAGTATTGGCAGCAAATTTCTTGTGCTGAAAAGCTTCATCAGTTTCAACCGATGACATTTGTGCTGCTGACTCACTTGTTACTCCTTCACTACGGCGAATGCACCTGTGTTATGAGTAATGAATTATAGCTACTGGTAGCAATGGGGTAATTACGGAGTTTACAATCATGAAAAGCTTTAAAAATAAGTATAAAGCGCATACCATCTCTTAGTATAGTCATTGTTTTATACTTATTAAGTTTTGTGGCAGTTCTCAGTCGTGTCTGGGAATGTACGTTTCTTTATTCCTCAAGTTCAAACACAACACCTTCATACAGCAATTCAATAGGACATTCAAATTCAATACTTGATAGTGCGATAATATCTGCAGCCACGTAGGGATAGTAAAGCCACATTCTACCTTCTCCCCGAGAGTAACGCTCGACGGAGATTTTTTCAGAGTCAATCAAAATATACTGTTTAAAAATGCGATCGCCCCAGCAAAAGAAGCCCTAGTGGTTTCCACACCAGAAATAGCCTCAGTTCGAGATGCTGACAGGGTTGTAGGGTTGTTAGAAGCCCAAGGCATTAAGAGAACTCATCTTATAATTAACCGCATCAGACCTGCAATGGTACGGGCAAATGATATGATGTCTGTTCAAGACGTAGAGGAACTTTTAGCTATTCCCTTAATTGGAGTGGTTCCTGACGATGAGCGCGTTATAGTCTCTACCAATCGCGGCGAACCTTTAGTACTAGCGGAGAATTCTTCTTTAGCTGCCACAGCTTTTGATAACATTGCTCGCAGATTGGAAGGAGAATCAATCGAATTTCTCGATCTTGATTCAAATCACGACAACATCTTTTCTCGTTTAAAGAAGTTGTTCTGGACAAAGATTGTTTAACCTCCCAACCATCTGTTGCTACCTATCCGCAATGATTGTCGAACTATTAGAAAAACTTTTTTTTCGCAATGCTGACACCAGTCGCACTCATGTGAAACGCCGTTTGCAATTGGTCATAGCTCACGATCGCGCTGACATCAGCCCACAAATTCTGGAAAAAATGCGGCAAGAAATTTTAGAAATTGTTTGCCGTTATGTGGAAATTGACAAAGAGGGTTTAGAGTTTTCCCTGGAAAGCAGCCAAAGGACTACAGCTCTCATAGCAAATTTGCCAATCCGCCGAGTCAAAGAAAACATACCTGAAGCGACGCCAAAAGAAGCCATACCAAAAGGAGCTATCCCTGAAGTAGAAAGCATCGACAGGTCAGTTGAGTAATTTCATTAATTTTTGTTATTAAAGTGTGTTTTTTTACAATTTCGTGTATACGCACCGAACAAATTCCTTTGATTACCAAATCCTAACTGCTTTTTCATCCTTTATCCTTTTTTTCATCCTTCATCCTTTTTGACGCTTTTGGCAGTTCCACCCAAAACTGGCTTCCCTGACCGGGCTGAGACTCAACTCCGACCCGTCCGCCCAAACGTTCAATGCCCTTTTGGACGATCGCCAGCCCCACTCCGGTTCCGGAATAGACATCTAAGCCATGAAGCCGTTCAAAAACTCCAAAAATCCGCTCCTGATATTTAGATTCAATACCAATTCCATTGTCCGCAACCCACAGGCGAATCCAATCCTGTTGCTTTTGAGCCCAAACTCTTACCTGCGGTTGAACACCGGGTTCAACATACTTAAGGGCATTAGTTAGCAAATTAATCAGCACTTGAGTCAAAATAGTGCGCTGAGCGATCACCTCAGGGAGGGGAAATGCCACTGTAATTTCTGCCTGCTTAGCTCGCCGTTCTGATTCCAACTGGGTCAAGATGTCTTGCATCACAACCGTCAAATCAACCGACTGCAACTGAATCTCAGTTTGGCTGAGACGACTGTAAGCAAGCAAGTCTTGAATCAACATATCCATCCGTTGGGCAGCATTTTCAATCTGTTGGGCATATTCCTGTCCAATGTCATCTAAGCAATCACCATAGTCCTCCACGAGTGCCTGAACAAAGCCCTGAATAGCACGTAAGGGCGATCGCAAGTCATGGGAAACCGTATAAGCAAATTGTTTCAACTCCTGGTTGACTTCTGCAAGCTGAGCAGTCCGTTCTTCCACCCGTTTTTCCAAAGTCGCATTAAGTTGACGAACTTCCTCCTCTGCCCGCTTGCGTTCTCTCAGCGCTGCTTGTCGTTCTGTAATATCCAAAAAAGCCCCAATACTGCCTCTGGGCTGCCCCTGTTCGTCAAACAGTGGTGCTGCATACTCCAGTAGCGTCACGACCGTGCCATCTTCCCAAACAACATCCACCTCTAATTCCCGTACTTCAATACCGTGGGTGGCTGCATATTGCAGGGGTAGCTCCTCTGGAGGCAGTTCCCGACCATTGTAATACACCTTGAAACTCGTGGGTCGCTCGCTTTCAGGCGCACTGAGAGAGGCATTGATATTTGAGGGAATTCCTAACTGTTGGGCAAAGGCGGGGTTAACTCGAATATGCTGGCATTTACGGTCTTGGGCAATACCAATACCAATCGGAATCACCTCTAGCAGGGTTTGGGATTCTGCCAGTTGTCGGTGGAGTTCGTGGTTCAAGTTGAGGATGGCTTCCTCTGACCGTTTGCGTTCGGTAATGTCGCGATTCACCTCCAAGAATCCTATCGGTTTAAGATGCTCGTCTTGAATCAATACCTGACGGCTCTCAGCTATAATTTGCTGACCGTCCTTACGAGTGTGGATCAATTCACCCTGCCAGTGTTCTTGCTGCAAAAGAATTTTGTCAAGGTCTACCCCTGGTTCTAGAAGCTGAGTTTGCAAAAAGGAGTGAGTTATATGACCGATTGCCTCCTCTCGCATCCAACCATACATTGCTTCTGCGCCCCGGTTCCAGTAGGTAACGGTTCCTTGCTCATTGCGAACAATGATTGCCTCGTATACCAGTTCCAGCAGGTCAGCTTGTCTTTGTAAGGTCGCTGCCTGTTCCTTTAATTGCTGTTCTACTTGTTTGCGAGCCGTCACATCACGAGCAACTGCATACAGCAAGCCTCCTTCAGGATTAGCAACTGATGTCCATGCTAACCACTTATATGACCCATCTTTACAGCGGTAACGATTTTCAAAGTTGAATGCGGGTTCTCCCACCGCATGTCTTTCAGCCTCTACACTCGTTTTCTCCCGATCTTCGGGATGAACAAAGTTGATAAAGGGTTGAGCTAGAAGTTCTGCCTGGGTATAGCCAAGAATTCTTTCCCAGGCAGGATTAAGTTGTTTGAAGTAACCATCCACTCCGGCAATGCACAGCATATCGAGGGAGAGAGTGAAGAAGCGATCGCGTTCCTCCTCTGCTTGTTTGCGTGCGGTTACATCAATTGCCGTTGCAATTACCAGCCTCCTGCCATCTGCTAACGACTCAAGGGGGGCAGCATAGACATCCCAGATGCGTATTTCACCACTACGGGTTGTAATGGCATATTCTCCCATAGCAATGCGTTGAACTATAGGGTATGCCCCAGCAATCTCAGCTTGCACTTCCTCTTGGCGATCGCCATATGCTCTTTCCGTCCAAGCTTTGATTGTCGGAATATCTTCAAGTCGATATCCCGTAATTTCCGTCCAGGCATGATTAATTTGCAACACCTCTCCATCCTCAGTGTGCAGCATGATGGGCAGGGGAGCATTCAGGATAGCGCGATGGCAGCGTTCTTCGCTTTGGCGTAATGCGACTTCTGCTTGTTTCACGGGAGTCGAGAGACACAAAGCAGAGCCAGTCAACACAAAGTTGAACGCTGTTATAGGTGACATCAGACCGGGGATAGAGGTGGCAAAAGCTTCTAGCTTATCTAAAAACAGCAGGCGATCGATTACCAAATTCCTGCCCAACAGGTATTCGCCCATTGTCAGTAATCCCAGAATAGTTACTGTCAAACCCAAAAGCTGACCCACACGACGTTTGCTTTGTCCCGTTGAGTGTAGAAAATTCAGTGCAAAACCCGATAACACAAAACCCAGCGCAGTATTGGGCTTCATCGCAACCCAACTGGGTAAGAAGCTTTTTAGATTGTGACTATTAACAAGCCAGTACAGGAGTACAGCACAACTCACCAAGGTAACAACCAGACTTGCAAGCTGTGAAGCCGTTGTTAGCGAAATCAAGTGACGGCGGGACTGAAGAATGGGCATAGATACTGCTGGTTGAGGCAGGGCTATTTCATTCTAAAAAGTTTTGACAATTTTCCAATTCTTCTCGTAGGGATAAAGGTTCGTAACCGAGTGCAAAAGCTTTGGAACTGTCTAAAGACACATCTGATGGTCTGGGTGCCGCCATTTTTACATCTTTTTGTCGGCAAGCTTTGAGCCTACTTGTAGACAGTTGAAAAACTTCTGCCATCAAAAGACCAAACTCATATCGTGAAATTCGTTCTTTTCCACCTAAATGAATGCGACCTTGTACTTTTTCCAATGCTAATAACAGCCCTTTCGCTGCAGTAGTTGCACTAACTGGTGTACGAAATTCATCTGTGAATAAATTAAGTTCTTTTTCTTCTTTAAGAGTTTGAATAAATGGCTGCATAAAACTTGTGGCTGTAGGTGTTGCCATGCCAAACATTAAGGGCATCCGACAAATGGCAGTCATGGGATAACGCTCTAGCATACCCTCCTCAGCCATAACTTTATGTTCCCCGTAAATGTTGACAGGGGAAACAGGGTCTGTTTCTCGATAAGGAGCATTTAAACCATCAAAAACCAAGTCTGTTGAGGTAAAAACGCAAGGAATAGAATAATCCGCACAAAGCCCGGAAATATTGCACGAAGCTGTAACATTAATTGCATGGGATTCATCAGGATGGGTTTGACAAAAATTTGGCTGAGATTGAGCCGCAGTATGAATTACTGCTGTTGGTCGGATATCACTGAAGACTTGCTTCAGTTCCTGAAAGTCTGTCAAGTTTACTTTTAAGGTGGTTGTCCCTGGAATTTCTACAGAGTGGGAAAAATAAGTACCGTAGACTTGCCAGTCTTGTTTAGCTATTTGACAGAGGTGCCAACCTAAAAAACCACTAGCTCCAGTAATTAACAGTTTTTGCATACTTCATAAAATTTTAATGAACAATCATCAAATGCCAGAAGTTTACTTCTATTTGTAAACATACGGTTCATTTTTTCAAACAAAGAGAGTAAATCAGACACCTAGAATGAAAAAATATTAAGTTGATTGCCATCAGTAACGTTATTTCGTTAAAGTTTTCATGTGGTGTTTGTTATAAATAAGTGTAAAGATTTAATTTTTAACATCACTTAATATAGTTACTTTAACTTCTACTTACTTAAGATAATTAAAGTTTTAGTAAAGTTATTTTATCAAGTTTCCATAATACTATTTATTGATTTACCTTGTATAAGTAGGTCAACCAAAACAAGTTCAACAAATCTTAGACCCGGTAAGTCTTGTCAAGCCGGGTTTTCTCTGTATATACCCCTGCCCTGTATTCAATAATGTTTTGTGCAAAAATTAAAGAGCAATCGCTTTCAGTTTTAAACTTATCGACACACCTCCCTTAATCGCTGAAACCCTATATTTTCCGTTGAGGTGCGTCGATTGCTTACAGGGTAAGGGTTTGAGGTATGTGTTTTACTCAATTTTGCATAACGTATATAATGTTTTCCAGAGGTGCGTCGATTTGGCGGCTAGAACCCTTACTGGGTAAAGGCTCCTAGACGAACTCCCTACCGATTGGGTCAAATCGGATTAGTTGGAAACACGGTGGAAGCCACTTTATAATTTCTTCCATACGCTCCCTACCGATTGGGTCAAATCGGATTAGTTGGAAACACAAAGGGATGCAGGCGAACTCGGTCTCCGCGCCGCGACCCTACCGATTGGGTCAAATCGGATTAGTTGGGAACCTGAAATTGTTAAAGCAATTGCCAACAAAAGTGGACCCCTACCGATTGGGTCAAATCGGATTAGTTGGAAACCTCTTGTTCGGTTCTATGAACCTCGCGAAATTACGCCCTACCGATTGGGTCAAATCGGATTAGTTGGGAACAAACAGTTCCTGAAGTTTAAGGGGGTTAAGCTGTTCAACATTACTTAACACTATAGATGCCCCGGCTGCTATCAGTGTTTCAGCATAAGCATCACTCCGCGCTGGTGTTTCCTGTACGTGAGGAGGTAAAACACCTACACCGATCCACTGGCGAGTAGGTTCCACTAACCGTGCTTTGCCTACCGTATACATATCGGCTACTGTATCCCCAACATAAACGATTGGTGCTAAATCATTGGTTTCTTGAATTGGTTCTTCTCCTTGAGCCTCTGAGGGTTTAGGTACTTCAGAAGAATCCAACAGCCGAACCGTGGCAAGAAGACCGGTAGGATCTGGTTTACCGGGCGCATCTTCCATTGCAATCAGTACTGGTGATTTCAATCCAAGCCGCTTTTCCAAAACATAGGTCGCAGAAGCGCGAGTTGCTCCACTGAAAAACCCCCAAGGAATACCAGCTTGTGTTAGTTCTTCTAAATAACTGGAGTGTAGCAATAGTGGTTCATTGCAGATGTAACCCGTCCAATGATTGGGGTCAGTTCCTCGATAACGCGATTGAAAAAAGGCAACAATGGCATTGTAGTCCAGCTCCACTTGCTCGCCTTCATTCTTGTTCTTATGAAAGTAACGATAAATAAGTTCTCGCGATGCTTCCCAGTCATTATTCCAAATGCCTTCGGACTTAAGCTGGTCAATATCTAATGACGTTGGACGGTAGGAACCATTTGTAAAATGCTCTACGGTATCCGCGAGTGCTCTTCGATAGGAACCACTCACATCTCGTACAACACCATCAATATCAAAAATGACTATGACTTTTGTTGAAGGTTGTTTTGTCATTTTAAACCACGGCGTAACAACATATCGAGAGTTTTAGGGTGATAACCATATTGTTTGTCAACTTGTTGCGGGGAAAGATACTGCATAAATCGAGTTAAATACTACGGTTAACTGCATTTTACTCCTAATTAAAGCTACCTATTAAAACGGGGAAATTTAACTCATGCCGTTTTAACAGATTACAGGAATTGAAGGGGACTAGAGCATCGCTACAGAAATCATCAAAACCCTAATTTTTTTAGAGACGCGCCATGGCGCGTCTCTACATCCATGAAATATTGATGTTTTTTCTTACCGACTTGCTGTACCGACACTCTAGGGAAAAAGCAGTAGGTATGATTTATTTGGTAAGCAGGTAAATATTGAGTTAGAATAAGCGATCGCATATCTTATGCGTGTCAATATCGCCCGGAGAAGTACCGGAGGTGCAATTGTCGAAATTTCTTTTAAAGATACTGTGGTTAGACGAGAACGTCGCTTTGGCAGTCGATCAAGTTGTAGGTAAAGGCACAAGCCCTTTGACCAAGTACTTTTTCTGGCCAAGGAACGATGCTTGGGAAGAGTTAAAAAAGGAGCTAGAGTCCAAACACTGGATTACTGAAGTGGATCGAGTAGAATTACTTAATAAAGCCACAGAAGTTATTAACTATTGGCAAGAGGAAGGTAGAAACCGTCCGATGGCCGAAGCACAATTGAAGTTTCCTGAAGTGACCTTTACAGGTAGCGCCTGATGTTGTCAATGAGCACCCATTTACACAACACAACTTAACTTAACAGTGTTCTTGTCGCTACCAGTTGCTACAAATTGACTCTTAGAACTAAAAGCGATTGTCAAAACTGCCCGCGTATAACCCAAAAAGATTCTTGATAGGGTACGGCACGGGCAGTTTTAAATTTTCTGAAACACGGGAATTAAAGTTATTGTGGGGTAGGCTAAACAGTCCGCCCTTAGGTTTGGGACGGCGCGTGTTGCCTCCCACTTACAAAATCCCTTGCGGTGAAATTTAAACCATTCCACCAGCAGCTTGAAAACGAGCGCGGGCACGTTTGTAAGCTTGAGTTGCTTGAATTTGTGCTTGTCGATCGCCTTGTGCTACCTGATTTAAACGGGTTTCTGCTTGACTATAAGCAGTACGGGCTTCTTCAAGATTGATAGCATCGCCGCGTTCGGCACCGTTAACCAGAATTGTCACTTCATCTTGTTCGACTTCAGCAAAACCACCCAAGAGGGCAATAGCCACCCAATCTTGATTTCTGTCGGGGCGTACTCGCATAACACCCGTATCGAGGGCAGTTAGAAGTGGTGCGTGTCCGCTCAGGATGCCGAGTTGACCGGTGGTGCTTGGCAAAACGACTTCCTCAGCAGTAGCATCCCACACTGTTTTATCTGGGGAAATTACACGAACAGTTAAGGTC